>JAZTXO010000037.1:0-12922 GCA_045636445.1 Eubacteriales bacterium
AAGCTCTACAAGGGCAACATAATTAAGGCAGGCGCTTGGTCGGATTGGTCGCTCTACTCCGAGGAAATTGCAACCTTCGGTGAGGACGAGGTTTACAACCAGGCTGACAGCGCAGGATTCATTAACCTTTACGGTCTTCCCATCAAGGTTCAGGCTCAGGTTAACGCAAAGAACAACAAATAATAAAAAAGGAAATCAGTATGGAAAAAATGTGGGCAGGCAGATTTGAAAAGGCGTCGGACAAGTTGGCGGACGATTTCAACTCTTCCATTCATTTTGACAGTAAAATGTATAAGCAGGACATTCGCGGCTCTATGGAGCACGCAACCATGCTCTGCAAGGTTGGTATACTCACAGAAGAGGACTTCGGCAAAATTTTTGCAGGTCTTACCGGAATTCTTAACGATATAGAAACGGGCAATCTCGCCTTTGATATGAACGCTGAAGATATTCACATGTTTATCGAGGCTGAGCTTACCAAGAGAATAGGCGATGCGGGCAAAAAGCTCCACACCGCCCGTTCAAGAAACGATCAGGTTGCTCTTGATTTACGTCTTTATATGCGTGACGAATCTTTTGAGGTCATTTCTCTTCTGAAAAAGCTTATCAAGGCTATCCTTGAGCAGGCAAAAAAGAATACCGAAGTTATCATGCCCGGTTACACCCACCTTCAAAGAGCGCAGCCCATAACCTTTGCCCAACATCTTCTTGCATACTGTATGATGTTTTTACGAGACGTATCGAGAATTATTGATGCAGTTCTCCGTATGAACTATTCACCCCTTGGCTCCTGCGCTCTTGCAGGAACTACCTACCCTACAAACAGAGATATGGTTGCAGAGGCTCTCGGCTTCGATGGAATTACCATGAACTCAATCGACGGTGTTTCGGACAGAGATTACTGTATTGAGCTTGAAGCCGCCTTTGCTACCGTTATGATGCATCTTTCAAGATTTTCCGAGGAAATTATTCTTTGGTCCAGCTGGGAATTCAAATTTATTGAGCTTGACGATGCTTATACAACCGGCTCGTCAATTATGCCTCAAAAGAAAAATCCCGATATGGCAGAGCTTGTAAGAGGAAAGTGCGGTCGTGTTTACGGCGATCTTATGGCAACTCTTACAATGCTTAAAGGGCTTCCACTCGCATATAACAAAGATATGCAGGAGGACAAGGAAGCTATATTCGACAGCGTTGAAACAGTGCAGAAATGTCTTTCAATTTTCATTCCGATGATTGAAACAATGAAGGCAATTCCCGAAAATATGTACGCTGCTTCAAAGAAAGGCTTCATCAACGCAACCGACCTTGCAGACTACCTCACAAAACGAGGCCTCCCCTTCCGTACCGCATACAAAATCGTAGGTACGGTTGTTGGAAAGTGCGTAAAAGAAAACAAGACTCTCGACGAAGTAACCCTTGAAGAATACAAGGAATATTCCGAGGTGTTCGATACCGATCTTTACGAGGAAATCAGCCTTGAAAGTTGCATAAAAAAGAGAATTTCAAGAGGAAGCACCGGCTACGACTCGGTGATGGAACAAATAGATTACGTGGAGAGTCAGCTTTAAGATATGAAAAAGAAGATATTTATTGACGGCAAGGCAGGAACTACCGGTCTCAGAATTGAAGAGCGACTTTCCGGACGTGACGACGTTGAAATAATTTCTCTTCCCGACGAGCTTCGTAAAGATCCCCTAGCACGTAAAAAGATGCTTAACGAAGCCGATTTCGTTTTCCTTTGTCTACCCGATGCGGCTGCAATAGAAGCCGTTTCGATGATTGAAAACGACACAACGGTGGTTATTGACGCATCTACCGCCCACAGAACAAATCCCGATTGGGCATACGGTTTCCCGGAGCTTTCTCCCGATTTCCTTGAGAAAATTCAAGGCAGTAAGAGAATTGCAGTTCCCGGATGTCACGCAAGCGGATTTATCGCATTGGTTTATCCTTTGGTAAAAGCCGGAATTTTATCCGAAGATTCGCTTCTTACGGTTCATTCACTCACCGGATATAGCGGCGGCGGAAAAACTATGATAGCAGATTATCAGTCGGAGGAGAGATCCCCTCTTCTCGGTGCTCCGAGACAGTACGGAATCAAGCAGACTCATAAGCATCTGCCTGAAATGTCAAAGATAACCGGACTTAAAAATCTCCCCCTCTTCTCCCCTATTGTTGCTGATTTTTATTCCGGAATGGAGGTCACCGTGCCTCTGTTTAAGTCTCAACTTACTTATGGCGGCATCGAAGAAATTAAATCTTTGTACCGCGAACTTTATAACACCGACCTGGTTGCATTTAACGAATGCTCAGATGAAGAAGGTTTCCTTTCAGCGGCTGCGAAATCCGGAAAGGATTCTATGCAGATCGAGGTATACGGAAACGACGAAAGAATAATCCTCGTTGCAAGATACGACAACCTTGGTAAAGGTGCATCGGGCGCTGCGGTTGAATGTCTTAACATCAAGCTCGGCTGCGATAGAAACAAAACCCTGGTTATATAATCAAGGAGAATTTTTATGAAAATAATTAGCGGTGGCGTATGTGCCGCAAAAGGATTTCTTGCAAGCGGTATACACGCAGGAATTAGAAAGAACAAAATCAAAAAAGACTTGTCGCTTATTTTCTCTCAAACCGAGGCAAATGCTGCGGCAGTATATACAACCAACAAGGTAAAGGGTGCTCCACTTACCGTTACAAAAGAAAACATTTCAAACGGAAAAGCTCGTGCAATAATTTGTAATAGCGGCAACGCAAACACCTGCAACGCAAACGGCATCGAGATCGCCAAGGAGACCTGCGCTCTTCTTGGAAACGCTCTTGAAATCGATGCAACCGACGTTGTTGTTGCATCAACCGGTGTTATCGGTCAGCCTCTTGATATTGCACCTATTAAAAATGCGATTCCCGCGCTTATTTCTTCCCTTTCCGAAGACGGAAGCGAGGCCGCGGCAGAAGGAATTATGACGACTGACACAAAGCTTAAAGAGGTTGCTATTTCCTTTAACGTAGGCGGTGTTGAGTGTAAAATGGGCGGTATAGCAAAAGGCTCGGGTATGATTCATCCCAATATGGCGACAATGCTTGTCTTTATCACTACCGACTGTGCCATAAGCTCCGAGATGCTGAAAGTTGCTCTTTCGGAAGACGTAAAGCATACCTTTAATATGGTATCAATCGACGGTGACACCTCAACAAACGATATGGTAACCGTTCTTGCAAACGGATGCGCAGGAAACGAGGAAATCATTTCCAAAGGCACAGACTTCAATGCATTTATGGAAGCTTTAAATACAGTAACCGTAAATCTCTGTAGAAAAATTGCGGCAGACGGCGAAGGCGCTACCAAAATGCTCGAATGCGAGGTTGAGGGGGCAAAGGACGAATGTGCTGCAAAGACTATTGCAAAGAGCGTTATCTGTTCTTCTCTTGTTAAGGCTGCAATGTTTGGCGCTGATGCCAATTGGGGACGTATTCTCTGTGCTATCGGTTACAGCGGCGCGGAGGTTGACGTTAACAAGGTATCTGTTTCCTTTAAATCCGCAAAGGGAGAAATTCCCGTTTGTCACAAGGGAGCAGGCGTAGAATTTTCCGAGGAATTTGCTAAGGAAATTCTTCTTGAGCCGGAGATTACCATTGCAGTAAAACTTGGTGACGGCTCGGCAACCGCTACCGCTTGGGGTTGCGACCTTACTTACGATTACGTTAAAATTAACGGTGATTACAGAACCTGATTTCGGAGAATGTTATGTCAGTAGAATTTTCAAATGCACAGCGTGCTGAAGTTTTAACTCAGGCGCTTCCCTATATTAAAAAGTTCAGCGGTGAGGTTATCGTTGTAAAATACGGTGGCAACGCTATGATAAACGAACACCTCAAAGAGCAGGTTATGGAGGATATAGCGCTCCTTTGGCTTATCGGTGTTAAGGTTGTTCTCGTTCACGGAGGCGGCCCTGAAATCAACGAAATGATGGACAAGCTTGGCAAAAAGCCGGAATTTGTTGACGGACTTCGTGTAACCGACAAGGAAACTGTGGATATTGTACAGATGGTTCTTGCGGGCAAGGTTAACAAATCCCTCGTTACCCTGCTTCAAATGAAAGGCGGCCACGCAGTAGGTCTTTCGGGTATTGACGGCGGACTTATTGAAGCCGAGATAAAAAACGAAAAGCTTGGCTACGTAGGAAAAATCACTAAAATAAGACCTCAGCCTATAACCGACCTTCTTGAAAAGCATTATATCCCCGTTATATCTACCGTTGCAGGCGATCACCAGGGTAACGTTTATAACATCAACGGTGACACCGCAGCCGCATATATCGCAGGTGCTTTAGGCGCTGAAAGACTGCTTATGATGACCGACATTGCAGGCATTCTCCGCGACAAAGACGATCCCTCATCCCTTATCCCCGAGCTTACTGTATCCGAGGCAAAAAACCTCTACGCAGAGGGAGTAATTTCAGGAGGTATGATCCCCAAGGTTGATTGTTGCATCACGGCTCTTGAAAAGGGAGTTAAAAACGTAACTATTCTTGACGGACGTATTCCCCACTCTATTCTTATGGGGCTTCTTACCGACGAGGGTGCGGGGACTATGGTAACTAAGGACAAGGAATAAAATGCAAAACACAAAGCTTTTAGATAAACAATACGTCGCTCCTACCTATGCACGTTTTGATCTAGAGATCGTTTCGGGAAAAGGATCAAGAGTATATGACGATAAAGGCAAGGAATATATAGACCTTTCAACCGGAATTGCGGTAAATACCTTTGGTATTGCCGATGAGGAGTGGAAAAGAGCCGTAACAGAACAGCTTGACAAATTTCAGCATACTTCAAACCTCTATTATTCTGCTCCTTGCGCCCGTCTCGCAGAGCTTCTTTGCGAGAAAACCGGTGCAAAAAAGGTATTCTTCGGCAATTCGGGAGCTGAAGCTAACGAATGTGCTATAAAAATTGCAAGAAAATGGGCAAATGATAAAAAAGGCGTTGATAATTATAATATTATCACATTAAAAAACAGCTTCCACGGAAGAACGGTAACAACTCTTAAGGCTACCGGTCAGGATGTTTTTCACAAGGATTTTGGCCCTTTCCCCGAGGGATTTCTTTATGCAGAAGCCAATTCGACAGAATCCGTCCTTGAACTTGTAAAAAACAACAAGTGCTGTGCAATTCTTATGGAGCCGGTACAAGGTGAAGGCGGTGTAATGCCTCTCACGAAGGACTTTGTCACCGAGGTTGCAAAAATAGCCGATAAATATGACCTTCTTCTTATGTTTGACGAAGTACAGACCGGAAATGGCAGATGCGGAACGCTTTACGCATACGAGCAGTTTGGTGTTCAGGCTGACGTTGTAACTACCGCAAAAGGTCTTGGCGGCGGATTGCCTATCGGTGCTGCTCTTATATTCGAAAAGGTAGAAAACGTACTTAACGCAGGCTCTCACGGCTCTACGTTTGGCGGAAATCCTATTGCTGCTGCGGGAGCTGTAAGCATTATTGAAAGAATTGATGAAAATACTCTTGCAGGTGTCAGAGAACGTTCGGAATATATCTTTGAAAACCTAAAAAATGCAAAGGGTGTAAAAAGCATCAGCGGTCTCGGTCTTATGATCGGAATTGAAACAGAAAGAGATATTGGCGAGGTGCTTTCAGAGTGTATGGAAAGAGGAATTCTTCCCATAAAGGCAAAAAACAAGCTCCGTTTGCTCCCTGCTCTCAATATTCCTATGGAAGACCTGAAAGTCGCAGTTGAAATAATCAAAGAGGTTGTCGGCAATTTTTGACGGCACCGGATTGGAGATAAAATGAATAACGTAAACTTTCTTAAGGGACGTGACTTTTTAAAGCTTCTCGACTTCACTCCCGAAGAAATAGGCAGACTTATCGAACTCGCAGCCGATCTTAAGGCAAAGAAAAAGGCGGGTATTCCCCACCGACTTTGCGAAGGTAAAAATATCGCTCTTATATTTGAAAAAACAAGCACGAGAACCCGTTGCAGCTTCGAGGTTGCTGCCTTTGATTTGGGTATGCACACCACCTATCTCGACCCCGCAGGCTCTCAAATAGGCAAAAAAGAGAGTATTGCAGATACTGCAAGAGTTCTCGCTTCCATATACGACGGAATCGAATACCGCGGATACGGTCAGACTATCGTTGAAGACCTTGCAAAATACTCAAAAGTTCCCGTTTGGAACGGACTTACAAACGAATTCCATCCTACCCAGATTCTGGCAGACTTCCTTACAATTAAGGAGCATTTCGGCTATCTTCGCGGTATAAAGTTCGTTTATATGGGCGATGCCAGATATAATATGGGTAATTCTCTTATGGTTGGCGCTGCAAAAATGGGCCTTGATTTCGTTGCTTGTGCTCCGAAAAAGTATTTCCCCGATGCATCTCTTGTTGAGGAATGCAAAAAAATCGCTAAAGAAACCGGCGCTTCCATAATCCTTGAAGAAAATCCCGAAAAGGCTCTTAAGGGTGCAAACGTAATTTATACCGACGTTTGGGTTTCTATGGGTGAGCCTGCCGAGGTTTGGGAAGAGCGTATAAATGAGCTTTCTCCTTATCGCGTAACCAAAGATATTATGAATATGGCTTCCGAGGGCGCTGTTTTTATGCACTGTCTCCCCTCCTTCCACGACCTTAACACGATAGTTGGTAAGGAAATGGGCGAAAAGTTCGGCATCGACTGCATGGAGGTTTCCGACGAGGTGTTCGAATCCGAGGCTTCAATAGTATTTGAGGAAGCAGAAAACCGTATGCATACAATCAAAGCCGTTATGGCGGCAACTCTTTAAAAAATATTAAGTCGCTCGTTTTTCGGGCGACTTTTTGTTTTCTTGAATTAAATAAAAAAATTCGGCAATAATCCTTTCGTAGAAAAATGAAAGGATTTATCAAATGAAAAAAAGCAAATCAAAATTACTTGTATCCGCATACCTTCTTTTGGCTTCGACACTTCTAATTGCGGCAGTACCAACCGAAGCCGAGGCGAAAATATATGAAGACACAGTGCGTCTACATATACTCGCAAATTCCGATAGCGAAGAAGATCAGTGCCTAAAGCTGAAAATCCGCGACAGACTCCTTGAAAATTACGGAAATCTTTTGAATCATCAAAATTCGGCAGAAGCGGCTGCTTCCGAAATCAAAACCAAACTTGCCGATATTGAAAAGGATGTTAACCGGTGGATCAAAGACTGCGGATATAGTTATTCCGCAAAAGCAACTCTTTGCGAAGAGTGGTACGAAACACGAGAATACGAAAGCTTTACCCTGCCGAAGGGGATATACAAGTCTTTAAAAATTATTATCGGAGATGGCGGCGGAAAAAACTGGTGGTGCGTTATGTACCCGCCATTATGCACCTCGATAGCAAGTGAAAAAGCTCCAAAGGACGACGGCATAGACTATTCATCAGAAGAAATTTTGCTTATATCAAACAGAAAATATGCTGTAAAATTCAAAATTCTTGAAATACTGAGCGAAGCATTTACAAAAAACGGTTGATTTCGCAGCAAAAATATGCTATCATAGTTATAATCAATTAAAAAGGCTGCGTTATTATGGCAAAAACAGACGGTAAAATTATTGCAGATAACCGAAAAGCAAGGCACGATTATTTCGTTATCGAAACATACGAAGCAGGAATTGAACTTTTCGGCACTGAAGTAAAATCACTGCGTGCAGGCGGTGTAAATTTAAAAGATTCTTATTGCGAGGTTGACAAAGGCGAACTTTTCGCTCTCGGAGTCCATATTTCTCCCTACGAGCAAGGAAATATATTTAACAGAGATCCGTTGCGTCCGAAGAAGCTTCTTATGCACAAGAAAGAAATAATGAAGCTTGCCGGTCTTGTTACCAGAGACGGCTATACCCTCGTTCCTCTTTCACTTTATTTTAAAGGCTCAAACGTAAAAATGGCGATAGGCCTTTGCAAGGGTAAAAAACTTTACGATAAGCGTGACGATGCTGCAAAGCGTGATGCTGACAGAACTATCGAAAAGGCTATGAAGAATAGATTTTAATAAAAAAATAAGCGGTTGCATTCACAGAAAAAGTGTGCAACCGCTTTAATTATTTTCTTTCGCTAAATCTTAAGGCTCGCATAGCGTTAAGTACAGCAAGTACTGCAACTCCTACATCTGCAAATACCGCAAGCCACATATTGGCAAAACCGAAAAATCCCAGAAGAAGAATCAACGCCTTAACACCTATGGCGAAAATAATATTCTCGCGAGCTATCCTTACAGTCTTTCTTGCAATAAGCATAGCTTCGGGTAGTTTTTCAAGATTGTCGGTCATAATTACAACGTCGGATGCTTCGATAGCACTGTCCTGCCCCATATCGCCCATTGCAATACCGACATCACTTCTTGCTAATGACGGAGCATCGTTTATTCCGTCGCCAACGTAGACGGTGCTCCTAGAACGTGAAATCAACTCTTCAAGCTTTGAATACTTATCCTCGGGAGAAAGCTCGGCATAAAATTCACCGATATTAACCTCTTTTGCAATTCTCAGAACATTTTCTTCTCTGTCACCGGAAAGAATAACAGTTTTTCTCACGCCAAGACGCAAAAGTCTTTTTATAGCACCCGAAGCCTCAGGCTTTACACTGTCAGAAATGCAAATAACACCGATAAAGGAAGAGGCACGTGATACGTAAACACCACCGCTACGAATATACTCCGAGGGAACGTCTACCCCCTCGCTCTTCATTAAAGCAAGATTTCCAACAGCACACCTTTCACCATTAAGTATAGCCACAACTCCTAGTCCCGAAATCTCTTTTGCATCCTTCGGAGTGACAACCAACTCGGATGCACGCTTAATACATTCGGCAATCGGATGATTGGAAACAGATTCAACCGATGCAGCAATATTTACAAGCTCATCGGACATAATCCCGCAAGGTATGACCTCGCAAATTTCAAATCTGCCCGAAGTTATTGTGCCGGTTTTATCAAATGCAAATGTTTCAGCTCTTGCAACCTTTGAGAAAACATTACCGCCTTTAAAGAGAATTCCGCGTGATGCAGCTCCGCCTATTCCTCCGAAAAACGCCATAGGCACAGAAATAACCAAAGCACACGGACAGGATATTACAAGAAATGTCAGAGCTGTGTAAATCGAATTTCCAAGTGTAGAAAGTCCAATGATCGGCGGAAATGCCGCAACACATAGAGCAAGTAATACAACCACGGGCGTATAAAATCTTGAAAATCTTGTTATAAAACTCTCTTCCCTTGATTTATTATCACTCGCAATCTCCACAAGCTCAAGAACTCTTGCAGCGGCAGACTCTTGAGATTTTCGTGTAGCCGTAGCGTAAATAATTCCGTCATTTATAACGAATCCGCTTGAAAGACTATCCCCGACAGTCAAATCTCTCGGTACTGACTCGCCCGTCATCGAAGATGTGTCAACGCTTGCAGAGCCTGATGTAATTACACAGTCAACCGGCACACGCTCACCCGGGCGTATAACAACGGTTGCTCCAATTTCAACGTCCTCGGCATCAATGCACACTTCACTGTCGCCAATCAATACATTTGCTTCATCCGGGCAAATATCCATAAGCGATTTAACCGAAGCTCTGGATTTACGCACTGCCCTATGCTCAAAACTCTCACCAATAAGGTAAAAGATCATTACGGCAGCTCCCTCGCTCCACTCGCCAACTATCATAGCTCCGATCGCAGCGATAGACATAAGAAACTTTTCATCAAGAGGGTCGAGACGCAAAAGTCCTTTCACCGCATCAATAAATACGCCTGCTCCCGAAAGAACAAGTGCAAGAATATAAAGAACAAGGGAAGCAATTTCAAATCCGAAAATGCCAAAAATCAGTCCTGCTGAAAAAAACGAAAGCGATGTACTTATCTTAAAGCTATCTGACTTCAGCAATTTTTTTAATTTCTTTTTCATTTTTCAAGCTTCAAATCATCATCAAAAGAATGGCAGCACTTTAAAATTACATCGTATGCCGCATCCTCACCAAGATTTGTTTCTACCGTAAGCTTTTCGGTAAGGAAATTAATTTTTGCAGAGTCAATTCCCTCTGCTGCCTCGATTTGAGACGCAAGTTTTGCCGCGCAGTTAGGGCAATCAAGACCGATAATGTTGTACTTAATTTTCATTTTTTTACCTCTAAATTTATTCTTTAATATGTTCAAGTGCTTTTTCGATAATATCCCTTACGTGATCGTCGGCAAGGGTATAAAAGACGTTTTTACCCGACTTTTTGTAGGTAATAAGATCGCTTTGCCTTAAAATTTTAAGCTGATGCGATACGGCAGACTTCGTCATTCCCAAAAGCTCCGCAATATCGCAAACGCACATAGGCTCGCCATCAATAGCAAAAAGTATGCTCATGCGGGTGGAGTCTCCGAAAATTTTGAAAAAATCGGAAAGATCGTATATCATCTCCTCGTCAGGCATATTTGCCCTCTTTTTTTCAATAACATCGGAATGCAGCTCCTCGCATTCACATAAAGGTGGCGCTTTTTCGTATATAGCCATAAAAACCTGCCTTTCCTCAAGGAACAGTTGAATGATTGTTCAACCGTTTAATTCATTATAACAAAAAGCCTAGATAAAGTCAATATAAATAGCAAAAAAATTTCTTAATCATTGACATTTGTGCCGTTTTGTTATAAAATAATGCTATATTACATTTGGACGGTATATATGAACACAAAAATTTTATCTGGCAATCAGTTGAAAATAATTGCTGCTATTGCGATGCTAATCGACCATACTGCGGTAATTTTCTTCCCCCAAAACCAGCTTTTACGCATAATCGGCAGACTCGCCTTTCCGATTTTTGCATTTATGATTTCCGAAGGCGCAAGATACACCTCAAATAAGATAAAATATCTTCTTACCATGTTTTCCGTAGCCGCAGTCTGCCAGATAGCATACATAATCTACGGCCAGTTTGAACCATTTAATATTCTCATAACATTCTCACTTTCTACCGTAATAATCTTCGCCTTGCAAAACTTTAAGACAAAGTTCTTTTCCAAAGATTCGAGCAAAGAAGCAATTTTCATCAGTCTTTTCCTCCTATGCTTCTCGGTAGCAATCGTCTACTATATCAATACTCTGATTAAAATAGATTACGGCTTTGCAGGATGTATGACACCGGTTGCGGCAAGTCTTTTTGATTTTAAATCTACCGATGCAACAAAATCGGTCAAAAAACTTGACAAAATCCCTCTTCGAGTTCTCTCTATTATAATTCCAATAAGCTTCATTATATACCGAAATATGAGTTTTGGTGACAAATCCGTCAGCCCCTTTCTCCTTATGGCAATTCCACTCCTTCTACTCTATTCGGGCAAGAGAGGTACAAAGAAGTTAAAATACTTCTTCTATTTATTCTATCCTCTCCACCTTGCATTGCTTGAAGGCATTTATATACTTTTGAATATGTAAAAAACTCGTAACCGGGACACACGTCTTAGGTTACGAGCTTTTCTTATTTGTTATTGTCTAAAAATTCAAGCACCTTTTCCGTCGGTACTGCAAGTCCGCAAATAAATTCGTTCGAGCTTGCCGACGTACCTACCGCATAATTTATTCCGATTATACGGAGATCCTCGCCTAAAAGAACACCGCCGCTTGAACCGTGATCTATTGGAGCGTCGTGCCAGATAACATCAAAGGGACGGTAGCCTATGTCCCCGGGCTTTAATGATTCGATTCTTGTAATTTCACCAAGAGTTATGTTGTTATCAAGTCCCGACGGCGTACCAACCGAAATAACGGAATCTTTAACCTTAGGCACATTCTCGGAAAAATCAATAGAACAAAGTTCGGTGTTGCCCTTAGCGAAGGTCAAAAGCGACAAATCGTATTCCGAATCCATAGCAACAAGAGTTGCAACGTGAGAGTTACCATAGCAGTCAACAACATTATATTCCACAGATGAATAACCGCTAATACGCTCGACTACGTGCTGATTCGAAAGCACGTAATAAACTCCGCCCTGCTCTTTGAAGATAACACCGCTGCCGGCTATTTTTTTAGAGGATGTTTGATAACCGAAGCTTGTTTTGTTATGCGTTGCCTCAATTCCAACAGTTGCCTTGATAAGATTTTGAGAAATTGCATTAACGGCAGCCTCAAAATCAAATTCATATATAGCATAAAGGGTTATGTCGGAATCAACCGACGAGCCAAGATAGGCAGGTTTTGTTCCTTCTTCGTCAAAATACCAACCTGCAAAGCGGTGATATTCCTTCTTGGGTATCTCGGGATAAATAATAACGCCATCCTTCGTAAATGTTTTCTCGGTTATATCTCCGTCAATTACGAATTTAACTTTTACTTTTTCACTTCCATCAACTATTCCCTCGGAATCTAATACCGAAGCTGGATCACAAGAGGAAAAAATCACAAGAGAAAATAACAGCAAAACAAAAACTATTAACCTTTTCATCATATCTCCTCTCGTGAATATTTTACTGCTAATTAAAACAATTAAACCGCAAATCTTGCAATCTTTGCAAAGAATGCCTCAGCGTTGTCGGAATGAGCAACGAGAGTAATAGGAGAAAGAAGGTCAAGAGAGAAAATACCCATTATAGACTTTGCATCTATGGTATATCTACCCTGAATAAGGTCAACCTCGTATTCAACGAGAATTACCTCGTTTACAAAATCTCTGATGTCTTTAACGTTTGTAAGCTTGATTTTAATTTCTTTCATTACAGAAATTCCTTTCTAAAAAAGTTTTTTTACTAAAGTTATTATACCAAAAAAGAGTGTGAAATGTCAATTGGTTTTTCAAGTATTTTTTTGACGAAATAAGACAAAAATATTTCCCTAAATTTATTGACTTTTTCTCTGCTTTGTGATAAAATATTAGTCGCATGCGGGTGTGGCGGAACTGGCAGACGCG
>JAZTXO010000038.1:0-23821 GCA_045636445.1 Eubacteriales bacterium
TGTCCCTTCAAAAAGGATAGGCGGCTATTTTATTTTCGACAAAAATACAAACACTACCACCACTTTAAACATTATATCATAATTTTATTTATTTGTACAGTACCAAATATAAAAAATAAAAAAATATTTTTATTGAAAGGAAAACGAAAGCGTATTGACAAACCGTGAAAAAAGGTTTACAATGATTTTGCAAATATTTTTCCAAGGAGAGAAAAGGAAATGTCTCTGTCAAAAGCAAAGTCGGATTTGACCACAGGACCTATTTTCCGCAAAATGATGCTTTACGTTCTGCCCATAGCATTGACCGGCATCCTGCAGCTGCTATACAATATGGCAGACCACATGGTAGTCGGACAATTCTCCGGTGATGACACCGCTTTGGCGGCAGTAGGCTCAACCGCTTCCCTGACAAATCTCATAGTCAATCTGTTTATGGGTATTACAGCAGGTGCTGGCGTTGTTGTTGCAAGAAACTACGGTTCAAAAGATTACGACACTCTCTCAAGGGCAGTACATACATCTATGCTCTTCGCCTTTCTCGGAGGAATCGCTTTCTCGCTGATAGGAATAGGAGTTTCCGGGCCGGCACTTGAGCTGATGGGAACAAAGGCGGAGATTTTGGATAAAGCAACGCTGTATATGCGCATAATCTGCTTGGGTGTTCCCGCAACGGCTGTATACAACTTCGGAGCTACGATACTGCGCTCTGTCGGAGACTCTAAAACACCTCTTTACATACTTGCTTCATCGGGACTTGTCAACGTAGGGCTGAATTTCTTCTTTGTTGTAGCCTGCGATATGACGGTTGAAGGCGTTGCTTTGGCAACCATTATCTCTCAATACATTTCGGCATCTGCTGCCGTTATTATACTCAACAGACGGCACGACACCGTTTATGCCCTTGATTTCAAAAAACTAAAAATAGACAAGAAGCTTTTACTTCTCATACTAAGACTTGGTATTCCCGCCGGAATACAGAGTTCCCTCTTCTCTATCTCTAACGTAGTCATCACCTCGGCTGTCAACGGCTTTGACACTGCAACGGTTGCAGGAAAGACAATTGCCGGAAACATAGACGGCATTCTCTACACCGCTTTAAACAGTTATCTACACGCATCAATGACCTTCACCGCACAGAACTACGGTGCGGGAAAGCTAGGCAGAATCAAGAAAACGCTCGGTTCGGCGCTTGTTCAAGTTATTGCGGTCGGATTGACTCTCAGCACCCTGCTTCTGACCTTCGGCAGAGAATTCGGCTCTATGTTTGTTGATACCGGAGCAGATAATAAGGAAGCCGTCATCACAGCCGTTATGGATATGCTGAGGGTGACCGTTCCCCTCTACTTTATGTGCGGAGTTATGGAAACGCTCTCCGGTGTTTTGCGCGGACTCGGATATTCTATGGCACCTATGATTATTAGCGTGGGAGGTATTTGCGGAATTCGTATTCTCTGGATACTCACCGCCTTTCAGCTTGAGCCTTTACATAACATCGGAGGACTTTATCTCTGCTATCCTATCACCTGGACATCAACGGCGCTGATGCTCGCCGTAACCATTCTTATTATTTGGCCCAAAACAACATCAAGGTTGGTAAAAAAGCAAAATTAAACAAAAAATACGGTGTTATATCTGTTGTCCCATCTTTTGTTCGCACTCGGATTGTTAATTTCGAAAAATTTTTCGTTACATGCTTATTGACTTTAAAAAACAATGAGCGTATAATGTTTACAGTTACTTTAAAACGAGGATTTATAATATGGTAAAGACAAAAAGTTTAACCGAAGGTCCTATATTTTCAAGGCTTTTACTTTTCACCTTGCCGATTATGGCAACCGGACTTTTGCAGGTGTTTTACAATATGGCGGACAACATCGTTGTCGGAAGCTTTTCCGGTGATGAGTTGGCTCTTGCAGCAACGGGAAGCACCGCTGCTCTCACCACACTGATAGTGAATCTGCTTATGGGCTTTGCCACCGGCTCGGGTGTTGTAATTGCACAGTGCTTTGGCGCAAGAGATCATGAAAATCTTGGACACGCAATACATACCGCTGCGGCTATTGCCATAATCGGAGGTTTGTCACTCGGCACTATTGCGTTTATCTTCACGGAGAATTTTCTTACTCTTATGGGCACACAGGAAATTCTTATGTCGCGGGCAACGCTCTATTTTCGCATAATCACACTCGGTATCCCTGCCAGCACGGTATTTAATTTCGGCGCGGCAATATTACGCTCGGTAGGAAACTCAAAAATTCAGTTTTACATACTCGGTACGACCGGTCTTGTGAACGTCGTTCTGAATCTTGTGTTCGTAATATTCTTTAATATGACGGTAGACGGTGTTGCTCTGGCTACTATTGTGTCACAGTATCTCTCGGCTATTGCCGTAGTTACTGTGCTTATACGCTGGAAGGATACGGCTTCCAGACTTAAGCCGAAAAGCATTAGAATACACTCACTATCAATAAAAAAAATACTGAAGATTGCACTTCCTACCTGTCTTCAAAGCGGCCTGTTTTCAATATCAAACATTTTGATTCAAACAGCAGCAAACGCTCTGCCTACTCTCGCTCTATCGGCAAAAACCATATCAGCCAATATAGATAATCTGGTTTATACGGCAATACATTCTTATTCTCACTCAACTATGACGTTTGTTGCACAGAATTTCGGTGCAAAAAAGCTCGACAGAGTGAAAAAAACGATCCTCGTATCTGTCGTACAAGTTATATCGATCGGAGTTCTATTAGGTCAAGTACTGCTTTTCTTCGGAGAAGAACTTTCCGCTATATTTTTAGATCCTACCGACCCAAACAAACATCAAGTTGTTGAATATTCGATGGAGATAATGCGCATAATTTTGTCTATCTACTTTATGTGCGGAATTATGGAAATGCTATCAGGCGCAATTCGAGGCCTTGGAAATTCCATATTGCCTATGATAATCGGAATTTTAGGAGTTTGCGGAATAAGGCTTGTTTGGATATTCTTCTTTTTCCCGATGGAAAAACTACACACCCTTACAGGACTTTACTTAAGCTATCCGATAACTTGGATATTCTGTATAACTGCTTTGTCTGTTGCACTATTCTTCGTTTACAAAAAAGCGAAGCAAAATCTGCTTGACAAAAAGGAACTGATAACGAAATAAAAATAAAAAAGGATTTGGTTTTTGCCAAATCCTTTTTTATTAGTTCAAAGGCCGACTTTACCCTCGTAGGCAAGTCATTGCAAAAGAAAATTATTCCTCTGCTGCTGCTCTTTTAGCTGCGAAGCACTCGCTGCAATAAACTGCCTTGCCTTCGGTGGGCTTGAAGGGCACTTGGCAATCCTTACCGCATTCTACGCAGACTGCATCGAACATCTCTCTTGCACCCTTCTGCGCATTCTTCTTAGCGGCACGGCACTCCTTGCATCTGGAGGGCTTGTTTTCAAAGCCTCTGGATGCATAGAACTCCTGCTCACCAGCGGTGAACACGAACTCATTGCCACAATCTCTGCACTTCAATGTCTCGTCCTGATACATGTTTCTGTTTCTCCCTATATAGGTTATTTATATTTGCCCCGAGTCGGATTTCAACCAACGCCTTTGTTACCAACGCTCTCCATTAAGCTATCTCGGGCATAGTACAAAATTAAATTTACGAATTGCCGCCTGCTTCGTTTCTGATTCTTCGAAACAGTCTTGCCTTGGCATTATCGACCGATTTTGAAGAACGGCCAAGATGCTTTGCAATGGCTGCGGTTTTGTAGCCTTGAATATGAAGCATCAAAACCGAATATTCGTAATCTGAAAGTTCATTTTTAGCATAAGAGATGATAGAATCTATTCTTTCACGCTCAACCAATCGCAAATCAGGACTTTCCTCATCCTCAAGTTTCTCAAAATCATAAGAGGAAAAATCACGAACAGACTTACGACGACGGTTTAAATCAACAAAATGATGATGAACGCATACCCTTGCATAGAGTCCAAAGGTAACCTCGTTACGCTCGAGATCATACCCCAAAACCGCATTATGAAGAGCAACGCACCCTTCCGAGAACAATTCACTGTCACTTATTGCACTATATTCGTGAGATGAAGCAAGTTTACGAATCAAGGGAGTATACCTGCGAACGATCTCATCAAAAGCTGCATTGTTATGACGTCTGCACTCGGTGATAAGTTCATTAATATCAGTCGTTTCATCAAACATCATTAGTAAAAACTTCCATATCCAAATTATATATATTTATTCATAGAATGTCAAGATTTTGGCAAAAAAAATTCTGCAATATTCTATCAATTCTACAATATTTAACATAAAACGAACGTGCATTTTGTCGCTTTTGCACAATCCTATGCGATCAAGAAATGTATTCTATTCTTCCGGTCGCCGAGAAGAGTATGCCACGGTATACGCTGTCCGGCTTTGATTCGAAATTCTTTTTTATCATTTCGGCTTCCTGACGGGAGCTAACGGTAAGAGAAAGTGAAAAGATTTCACCGTCTTTATCCTTTGCTTCAAGAACAACAGAATAACGCTTATCCGGGGTTTCGACAACAAACGCTCTAACGTTTGTTTCGCTCTTTGATAAGGAAATATGCTTTATGGCAGACCTTAAGCTGCGTTCTCTGAATTCCTTGTCAAGGCTATCGTAAAGCTCATAGGCTACCGCCCTTCCCTTGTCGGATATCATATAATACTTTTCACCGTCGACCTCATCATAAAGCAGATGATCGGAGTCTACAAGCTCGAAAAGAATTTCCTCGTAATCAATAAGTATTTCATTGGTGTTTTCAGAAACTATGGACATAACCGTAGTTTTATCAACAGGATATCTAATATTATCTAACAGAAACAAAACGAATACTTTTAGATCTGTTTTGCTTGAAAGTTTAAATTCTTTTGTTTTTTTCATTTTAGTTTCCTTATTATGGGTGTAAATAGGGTTGATTGAATAAAAAACGATCATTGATTCAATAATTCAATCAAAGCGTAAAGGAGATATTTTATGTAC
Organism: Eubacteriales bacterium; assembly: GCA_045636445.1. GTDB lineage: Bacteria > Bacillota > Clostridia > Oscillospirales > CAG-272 > UBA1740. The sequence goes on from JAZTXO010000038.1 coordinate 5,008, forward strand.
AATTATACAAACGAAGAACAGTACAAAGCTTTCGGATTCACCGACCTTGCCTGCGAAAGATACAAAGCCGATACAACCCTTCCCGGGGTAACTTTTCAAAAGGAAGAAACTCCGGGAGGAACTTGGGAGAGAATAAAAATCACTTCCCTTGAGGGGGCAAAAAGCATAGGCAGACCTATGGGAATTTACAACACGCTGCACACCGAGAAAATAGATACTTTTGATGATGAAATGATAAATGACGTAAGTCGAGAAATCGCAACCGAATTAATATCTATTTTCAATCAAACGAACGTATCATTAAGAAGAATTCTAATTGCCGGACTCGGAAACTCGGAACTGACTCCCGATGCGGTAGGCTCTTTATGTGCAAAAAGCGTAAAACCTACTTTGCATATAAAATCTATGGATGAAAGACTGTTTTCAACCTTGGAATGCTCGGAGATTGCCGTTTTAGCTCCCGGAGTTCCTGCACAAACAGGCCTTGATTCAATTGTGATTCTAAAGTCAGTTTGTGAAAAGATTAAACCGAACGCAGTGATTACAATAGATGCTTTGGCAGCCAGAGACCGTGAAAGGCTCGGCAAAACAATCCAAATTTCATCAACCGGAATTATAGCCGGTGGCGGTCTTGAAAATCACGGAATCAGCATAAACGAAGACACGCTGGGAATTCCCGTTTTTTCGATCGGAGTACCGACCGTAATCAACTCAAAGTCATTCTGCCCCGATAAATCACCGGAAAATGAAAATTTGAACACAAAGCACAAAAAGAGTATGTTTGTTTGTCCGAAAGAAATAAGCGAAATAGTCAGCCTTTCGGCGAGAACGATTTCCGATGGAATAAACCTTGCTTTCGGGTTATTCGTTTAAATTCAGGATAAGTTCCTCCAAAGGAAGCTTCGGAACAAAATGGTCATCCTTTGCATCTCGGAAATACTTGATATTCCCTTCTTTAGCATCGCAGAGGAATACGTTTTCAGCAGGATAGCCGAGAGCAATAACAAGGCAAGGATTTTGCTCGGGCACGGGGATATGCTTTTTAACAACATCCGCATTGTAAGACCTGAACATACATCCGTATATTTCCTGCTCTGCCGCGGTAAGCGTTATAGCTTCGGCGGCAATTCCAAGGTCTATTGCAAGAAGAGCGTCAAACTCTGATGAAGAGCTGATAATGATATATGCGGCAGGACGCTCGTTTTCCTTAGGGCCTGACCATTCTTGAAGATACCCCGCAAACTTTAGGGAAGAAAAAATACTGTCACAGGCGTTTTTTTCGTCAATTACCGTAAATCGAAGCCTTTGACGATTTGCTCCGGAAGCCACGTATCTTGCGCTTTCAACAAAGGATATTAAAAGATCACGCGGAATTTTCCTTGAAGCATCAAATCTTCTGTATGATCTGTTTTTCTTTACAAGCTCGGCAATCATAATTGCTCCTTAATAAACAAAATCAAATTCAAAATCGTAAATACTTACGGTATCGCCCTCTTCTATTCCCGCCTTACGGAGCATATCTATAACACCGTTCTTTACAAGCACTCTCTGGAAGAAGTTCAAGGACTCGTAATCATCGAAATTGATCTGTCCCATAAAGTTATAGAGCCATTCACCCTCGACAATATATTTACCGTCTTCGTCAACCGTAACGTGTGTTTCTTTAACTCCGACAGAATTTTCGATTGCTTCCTCTTCGGCAGAATATTCCGCTTCGTAAACTGTAATAGGAGGAAGCGTTGCAAGTTTTTCAACCGTAACCGAAACAAGCTCACGAAGTCCCTCGCCTGTTACGGCAGAAACGTACAATATGGGATAACCAAGCTCCTCACAATGAGCAATAAAGCATTTTACGCTCTCGGATTCCATATCGGCGCTGTCTATCTTGTTTGCAACAACGATCTGCGGTCTTTGGGCAAGTTCTTCCGAATAGCGCATAAGCTCGGTGTTGATTTTATCAAGATCGTCGGAAGGATCTCTTCCGTCTGTACCCGCAATATCAATGACGTGCAAAAGAAGTCTGCATCTGTCAACGTGACGAAGAAAAGCGTGTCCCAAGCCGAGTCCCTCGGAAGCTCCTTCGATAAGTCCGGGTATATCGGCTGCAAGGAAGCCCTTGCCCTCGCCTATACTCACAACGCCAAGATTTGGCGAGAGAGTTGTGAAGTGATAATTAGCAATTTTAGGCTTTGCGGCCGAAATTCTTGAAAGAATAGAGGATTTACCAACGTTGGGGAATCCTATAAGACCTACCTCGGCAAGCATCTTAAGTTCAAGAAGAACCTCTCTTTCCTCGCCCTTTGTACCGTTTTTAGCAAATCTCGGTATCTGTCTTGTAGGTGTTGCGAAATGACGGTTGCCCCAACCGCCTCTTCCGCCCTTGCAGAGCACGTATTCATCGGCATTCGCCATATCAAAAATAACCTTACCCGATGCGGGATCCTTGATAAGAGTTCCTTCGGGTACTTTTATTATAACGTCCGCACCGCTTTTTCCATGCATTTTATCGCCCATACCGTTGCCTCCGTTTTCAGCTACAAATTTTCTCTTGTATCTGAACGCAAGCAGAGTATTAGCTCCTGTATCAACCTTAAATATTATATTTCCGCCTCTTCCGCCGTCACCGCCGTCAGGGCCGCCTGCAGCAACGTATTTTTCACGGTGAAATGATACTGCACCGTTACCGCCGTCACCGGCTTTAACATAAATTTTTATATTATCAATAAACATAGTTTTTCCTTTTAATAAAGTTTATCAAGCGCGTGTTGAATCGTCACCGCGCTGTCTTATTACGATTTTTATGGGTGTTCCGGAGAATCCGAAGGTATCTCTTATACAGTTTTCGATATAACGCTTATAGGAATAGTGGAACAACTCCTCGGAATTACAGAAAATAACAAAGGTAGGAGGTGCTATGGAGGTCTGTGTCATATAATAAACCTTAAGTCTTCTTCCCTTGTCCGAGGGAGGCTGTACACGAGTTGTTGCATCGTTAAGCAGGTCGTTGAGCATTCCCGTAGTTACACGTCTTTGAGATTCGGCATACACATTATTTATAAGTTCATATATATTTGCGACTCTCTGACCCGTAAGCGCTGAAACGTAAACGATAGGCGCATAAGGCATATACGCAAGAGCAGTACGAATGTCCTTCGTATAGTTATTAACGGTATTATTCTCCTTTTCGATAGAATCCCACTTGTTTATAACAATAATACAAGCCTTTCCTGCTTCGTGCGCAAGTCCTGCTATTTTTTCATCCTGGTCGGTTACACCGTCATTGGCGTCGATCATCAAAAGGCAGACGTCAGCGCGTTCAATCGCCATATTAGCACGGATAACGCTGAACTTTTCAATTCTATCCTCAACCTTTGAGTGGCGACGGATTCCGGCAGTGTCAATGAAGTTATATATACCGTGAGAATTTTCAACTCTGGTATCCACCGCATCTCGAGTAGTACCGGCTATATCCGAAACGATAACTCTTTCCTCACCGCACATACGATTGATTATGGAAGATTTACCTGCATTGGGTTTTCCGATAACGGCAACGTTTATAACGCCCTCGTCCTCGGTATCGTTTTCATCAAAGCTGCACTCCTCGATTATAGCGTCGAGAAGATCACCTGATCCTGAGCCGTGAAGAGAGGAAACGGCAATAGGATCTCTGTCGAATCCAAGCTCGTAGAACTCGTAAAATTCATAAGGAAGATCTCCTATTTTATCCACCTTGTTTACAGCAACAACGACCGGTTTTCCGGATTTTTTGAGCATTATTGCAATATCTCTGTCATCAGCCACAAGACCTGCGTGAATATCGCACATAAACACGATCACATCAGCGGTTGCAATAGCAATCTCAGCCTGAGTACGCATCTGTTTTAATATAGTTTCGTCACTCTTAGGCTCAATTCCGCCCGTATCAATAAGTATAAATTTATGATCATTCCATTCCGCTTCCGCATAAATTCGGTCACGGGTAACGCCCGGTGTATCCTCTACTATGGATCGGCGTTCTCCAATAAGCTTATTAAAAAGCGTACTTTTTCCAACGTTGGGTCTGCCAACTATTGCAACAATCGGTTTTGACATCTATTTTATTTTCCTTTCGCTACTTTATATTGAGCGCCCTATAAGCGACTCAATGAATTCATATCCGTCCGAGCCTGATGTACTAACAGGTACACCCAGCTTTTCGGACAATTCGTCCACAGTCATTCCGCAAAGGAATACTTCCTCGCCGGAACGCAAAGAGTTTTCGGGAATAAGAAGCTCATCGCCAAGCTCAAGTCCTAAAAGCTGCTCTGCAATATCCTTTCCGGTCAAAAGTCCCGAAACGGTAATGGACTCACCAAAAAATTTATTTATAATTTTATGAACGCTAACCGTAAGTCCCGGACATAGCGCTTCGGTCTTTTTGGCAAGAGAAGAAATAAGAGGATAGGAAGCAACTCCCGTAACAACGGAAACTCTTCGTTCTCCCTTTAGGTTGGATGCAAACTCAACAACGTCTTCCGTTCCCATATTTGCTTCATCTGCAAAAGAACGTATCATACCGACACCGTTTTCAAGTTGTGGATAATCCTCATAATATTCCGTGTCGGGAATCGCCCTTCCCGCCTTTAGATAAAACTCATCAGCTGCAAAAAAGAGTCTGCTTCCAAACTCCGCCTTATGCTTTTCAGCAAAGGTGTCTATCATATCAATAACTGCTCCCGCCTCTTCTTTTGTAAAGTCGGTAAGCGGATAAAGCTTGTCTCTAAATTTGGTAAGCCCCGCGGGAACTATCGCAACGCTAGTCATCTGAGGATAATACTCAGCCAAATCGGTCATCGATCTCAAAAGCTCGTTTCCGTCATTTATTCCTCGGCAGAGCACTATTTGTCCGCAAATAGACAGCCCTGCATTTTTAAAATCATCAAGATATTTCAGCACCTCACCCGAGCGTGTATTCTTCATCATTTTAACTCGAAGTTCGGGATTAGTCGTGTGTATAGACACGTTAATCGGAGAAAAACGCATCTTAACTATTCTTGCAATATCCTCATCGGACATATTTGTCAAGGTGATATAATTTCCGTGTATAAAGGAAAGTCGCGAGTCATCGTCCTTAAAGTAAAGCGAGTCTCGAAGGCCCTCCGGATTTTGATCAATAAAGCAGAAAATGCAACCGTTTTTACAGGTATGCTTTTTATCCATCAGGGGCGTTTCAAAATCAAGACCTATATCATCGTATTCGCCCTTTTTTATTACAACGGAAAAGTTCTCGTTATCTCTTGAAAGGCAAAGTTCAATTTTTACACTTGCAAGATAAAATCTATAATCAAGAACGTCGTTTATTTCGTTTTCATCAATTGAGATAAGTATATCTCCCTCACGAATCCCGTGGCGATAGGCTTTTGAGCCCTTTTCCACACCGGTAATTTTAACCATTATTTTTTTCCTTAATGTTTTTTGCTATTTTGTTACAAAGATAAAAGACACTCAAAAAATGATGCATAGAGTAATATAACCGAAGAAATCTATCCATACATCGGTTATCGCAGAGCCTCTACCCGAAAAAATTTGAGTTGTTTCGTCACATAAAGCTATTATCAAGCTGATTACAGATGAAAAGATAAGGTATATTGCGATATTCTTTCTGTTAACGTAAAAAATCGCAAAGAGCGCCGACTGTATACCAAGCAGCCCGTACTCGCAAAAATGGCCTATTTTTCTTATGTTTTCTATAACAAAGCTTCCAAATGCCGTTTCGGCAGAAAATATCCCGGATAAAAAGCCGGCAACCGCCTCGCTCTCCCGAGCAGAAGCCTTTGGCGGAAGAGCCGATTGTACGAAAAACGATACGACCGTCAGACTCATTGTTACAATCAAGATTTTAGCACCGAGAGGCAGTTTTTTTACGGAAGAAACGATTGACACAAAATTCACCCTTTTCTTCCTCCTCCGAGTCGACCGTTTGAGGTAATATCGGATATCATTTCGGGTGTAATTCCGTTTTCTTTAAAGTACATTATAGCCTCTTCCGAGCCTGCTTTACCTGCAAGAGCCATAAGTCTTATGGACTTTGCTCTGTCAAAGTCAGTGCCAAGACCGTCAACGTAGCATCTGGCATAAAGATACTTTCCTTTTGCGGAAAGCTCCTCAACGTAAGATGGATCATGTCTTGCAGCCGCCTTAAACCATTCAAACGCAGCTCTTGCATCCTGCTTGATTGCAGAATACCTTAAATCCTCATCCCTCTCAAATTCCGAAAAGTCCGGCACATATCCGTCAAGCTCAGGCAAATCCTGCCTATATTCCGGTTTATGATAAGGAATCATACATATTCCAACGATATCGGGGTCGAAAATACATCCCGACGTATGAGCAACGCCCAAATAAAGTTGAGCTTCAATGCAGCCTTGATTTGCGGAAAGATTGAGGTATTCAACAGCCTTTTTATAATCCTTTAATACCCCGTCACCACTCATATAGAGCATAGCAAGATTATAACAAGCCTCGCCACCCTCCATCTCACGTGAAAATGCAAAAAAGCTTTTTGCTTCCAGGGGATTTTTTTCAACTCCCAAACCTCGCCACAAGCAATAGCCGTAATTAAAGGATGCCAAAGCGTCGCCTTCCCTTGCGCCTTCAAGATACATTTCTGCCGCGGTTTCATAATCACCGTCTAAAAATTTGACGTCGGCAACAAGCTTTTCGTACACTTCTTTTCTCCTTTACGTTTTTATTCTTTTTCTCTTCCCAGAAGAGCTACGGCAATAAGTATTACAACGATTCCGATTATTTTTACGATTCCAAGCTCCTCACAAAAGAGCACCACGCTAAAGAGTGTTGCAGACATAGGCTCAATGATACCAAGCGAGGAAGCCACTCCAGCCGGAAGCGTACGCATTGCCATCGTATAAGTAAAATATGGGATAACACAGGTCACTATTCCCAGAGCTATGAGTATAGGTATGTATAAAACCGAATTGTTTGCGGTTACAGCTACTACACCGATAGGATCTGCTGCGAACACAGCTACGATCGCAGCTGCTAAAAAACAATAAAACGTTGCAGAACCGGGGTCGTTGCCTGCACGCATTGAAATTTTAGCAAAAATATTATATGCGGCATAAGCAATTCCGGAAAATATTCCTATTACCACTCCAAGAGGATCAAAAGTCATTTCACCCACAGCGCCGGATACCATAACGCATCCCGCAATAACCAAAACGACCGAGAGAAGCTTTAATTTAGTCATCTTTTCGCCAAGGAAAAGTACCGAATACAAAGTAACGTATATGGGAGCAGTATACATCAACACTACCGCAGTTGAAACAGAGGTCATCTGCATCGAGGTAAAATAGAGTGCGGCAGTTGCAAAGAACGATATTCCCATCGCAAAAGAAAGGAATGCACCTTTCTTTTTTATACGCAAAGACTTTCTGTTAAATATCAGACCGTAAACAAGCATACAAAGAAATGCTACTACTGCTCTGATGCCGGTCATATTCAGTGAAGAATATCCCATAGGTGAAAGAAAATGCACGAATATACCGGAAGTGCCCCACAAAACACACGCCAAAATTATCAATAAAAATGCTTTTGTTTTTTCGCTTGTTTTCATCTTAATGTTTTATGTTGCGTAACAATAGGAATTTATCCCTACGCTATTGTAAACTTAGTTCCCTCTCTGGTGTCAAGAAGAGTAATACCCTTCGCAAGAAGCTCGTCACGGATAGCGTCTGCCTCGGCAAAATTCTTTGCCTTCTTTGCAGCCTTTCGAGCTTCAATCTTCTCCTGAATGTAAGCAAGAAGCTCGGGATCAACACCTGCGTTTTCTTCAGCCGCCTGCTCTGCTTTGCGGTCGTTAAGCTTTTTCGCCGCATCAAGAAGTCCAAGATCAAGAACACTCTCAAAGCTTTCGATAAGAGCATACTTTGTCTTGTCGTTGGTTTTAAGCTTAAACACATCGTAAAGAGCAGTTACGGCAAGAGAAGTGTTAAGATCGTTATCAAGAGCGTCGGTGAAACGCTTTTTGCCTTCCGCAAAGGCATTAGCATCAACCTCACCGGCGTCGATCTTAAGATCCGCTACTCTGTTTATAAGCTTTTCGTATGCAATCTTTGCGTTGTCAAGGTTTTCCCAAGAGAACACAAGATTCTTTCTGTAATGAGACTGCATACAGAAGAAGCGATAAACAAGAGGATCATATCCCTTTTCTTCAAGGAGAGAAACCGTAAGGAACTCGCCCTTGGATTTAGACATTTTACCACCGTTTGTATTTAGGTGATGAACGTGGAACCAATAATTACACCATTCGTGACCAAAGGTTGCTTCAGATTGAGCAATCTCATTGGTGTGGTGAGGGAAAGCGTTATCAATACCGCCGCAGTGAATATCAAGATACTCACCCAAGTGCTTTGCTGCAATGCAGGAGCACTCAATATGCCAACCGGGATAGCCTATTCCCCAAGGAGAATCCCATTTCAGCTCCTGGTCTTCAAACTTGGATTTGGTAAACCAAAGAACAAAGTCAGCCTTATTCTTCTTGTTTCCGTCCTCTTCAACGCTGTCACGAACGCCAACCGCAAGGTCTTCCTCGTTAAAATCGTTGAACACGTAATATTTTTCAAGCTTTGAAGTGTCAAAATATACGTTTCCGCCGGCTTCGTATGCATATCCCTTTTCAAGCAGAGTTTCAACCATAGAAATAAACTCGGGAATACAATTCGTTGCGGGTTCGATAACGTCAGGACTCTTGATATGAAGCTTTTCGCAATCAGCGAAGAATGCATCGGTGTAATATTTTGCTATCTCGAGAACGGTTTTATTCTCGCGACGAGCACCTTTCAGCATCTTATCCTCACCTGTATCACCGTCGCTGGAAAGATGTCCCACATCGGTTATATTCATAACTCTCGTAACATCGTTACCTACATAACGCAAATATTTTTCAAGGACGTCCTCCATTGTATAGGTACGAAGATTACCTATATGAGCATAATGATAAACGGTAGGACCGCAGGTATACATAGAAACCTTGCCGGCCTCTCTCGGAATGAATTCATCTTTTTTTCTTGTAAGCGAATTGTATAAAAGCATAGTCAACCTCTTTCGCACACGGTATTAACCGAAAATGCACATAATTTCTCGGTTATCATTTTATCAAAAAAATATTTATTTGTCAAGATTTTTAAAGAAATAAAAGATTTTTTATATTTTTATTAAAAAATGTTTTGAATAAACCTTGAATTTTCGCTTCGGATTTGCTATTATATATTTGTATAATTTTACAATTTTAATCATCCCGCCCTACGGAGGTAAACATATGCAAAGCAACTCTAAAAATCCTACACAAAAAAATAACGCAGGTATAACACGAGCAATGCCCATAATACTCGGCGCTGTTTCGGTGTTTGTGGCTGTGTGTCTGATTTTCGGTAATGCCGGTGCTTTCGGCGCTGCAATTTCCTCGTTCTTACGCGGTTTATTCGCAAGCGGAGCTTATGCCATTCCGATCGTCATACTGCTTCACGCAATTTTCTTTAAAAACGATTATGAGAACAAGCGTATCCTTTCACGAGCTGTTTTGTCTACCGTTTTAATACTTATCGTTTCTTCTATCGACTATACGGTTTTGTATTACAGCGCCGATCCTGCATTCGACCCCGCCCTGTTCTATTCAACTGCATCCGGCGGCGGATTTATCGGCGGAACAATTTCTTTCTGTATCGCAAGTCTTATAGGCTGCATCGGTCTTATTATTCTTGACGTTGCCGTAGTTGCAACCGCTGCAATCATTTTCTTTGGCCGAAAAGACAGCGCTGCGAGAAAGAGTGTGCTTGGTATTCTTGAATTTATAACAGCTCTTCTTGCAAAGATCGAAGCAAAAATCAAAGAAAGCAGAGAAAACAGACGCGCTGCAAAAGCTGAAAACCGCAGAATGGAGACAGAACGCCGTCACTCTGAATTTTTCAACGATAACTTCTTTGACTCCAAGGGAAATATGGATGAAATCCAAATACGTGAGCTTGGAATTCACGAAAGCCGAGACAAGACGAAATCGGAGCAGCATCCCACTCTCCAAACCAAAGTACATAACAAAAGCCACGTCAAGGCATCCAATTCTTCCGGTGATAAAACAAGCAACGTAAAAAACAACGGATTTAACTTTAACATAGCGGATTCAACAATTGCCGAATCATCAGATTCAGGTCAGAGCTTCTTCGGAGCTACGGACAGAAACTACGCAGGCAAACATTCCTCATACGGAATTGACGAAAGCGCTGACTCCGTGTTTACAAAAGATTTTGATCCCTTCGATTTTGCAACCGGTGAGAAACTCGTTGCAAAAGCTTCAACAAAGGCTCAGCCTCCCCAACGTTCAAGCGGCGTTAATGAAATACTTCCACCCGTTGCTTCTCTCGACGAAAAGGCTATTGCAGAACAGAAGAGACGCGAGGAATTTGAGCTTCGCAAACGCTCTATCATTTCAAGCAGAAATAGTGAACAGACACCCGTAGCAACCACAGAACACAAAGCAGCAGGGGTTGCGCCTATGGCTATGGGCGTAGGAAAGTCGGAAGTAACTATGGAATTCGGCTCTGCAGAATCAGCAGCGAATAGCACCGCTCCTCAAAGCGCCTCGCCTGCTCCGGATAATATTTCTCTTACCGCGGCAGAAGTTAAAGTACCCGAAAATGCCGATGAGAACATTGAGAAGGCCTATGAGCAGATTGCGGTTAAAGTGTTGAAAAACAATCCCGCTTATGCCGTAAGTGCAAACAAAACCACGTTTACCACAACAGTTCATTCAACAGATACGGTAAACGAGGCGGTCGCTTCGCCCGAGGCGGAAATTCCTGCAACCGAAGCTTCACCCGAGGTGATTGTTGAAGAGGCTGCAACTATCTCCCCCGCCCTCTCGGAATCCTCGCCCAAGCCCGAAGAGCAGCCGACGCCTTCCTTCCGTCCCTACGAGACTCCTACACCCGATGCAACTGCTCCTATGGCAACCGCAGCATCTGCTTCAATACTTGTCACGGAAAGAAATCTTGTAACGCCCGAAAGCAATACAAATCATTCCGTACTTGAGCAAGAACTTGCAAGATACGATGAAATCGGAATCGAAAACAGTGAGCCTGTTGAAATCAGCGATACAAGCGTCGAAGTTGATATTCAAACCGAAGAACCAAGCAGCGAGACCGATGTTCCAACCGAAGAACCCCTCACTACTCCCACAACCTCTGAATCCATAATTTTTGAGGAAGAAAAAGAACCCGTTATCCTTCCCGAGGCAACAACCACTCAAGAAAGCGAAGAAGAAAAAGAGACTATCTTCTCCTTTGGCGATGAGGACGAGCAGGATATAGAAGAAATTGCAGACGAAAATGCAGATCTTAAGGAAATATTCGGTGGAGTTGAAGAAGAGGAAGTTGTAGTAGACAACGCTCCCATTCCTCCGGAAGAGCAAAACCCCGAAGTTATAAAGCAACGTGCTATGTTCCCCTTCCTTGACGAAGAGGACAGCAAGCCAAAAAATGAAGAATCAGCAGCAAAAAGTGCGGCAGAACCGACTATCGTTGAAGAAAGCACACCTGCTGTTGCGGAAGAAAGCGTCGAGATCGAAGTTCAAAGCGACATCACCCCGATGCAGAATGACGATGTGACCGTTGACGTTGAAGATGAAGAACCGCCCTTCGAAGTCATTAAGCCTTCCCCTGCACCGACTCCTGCTGCGGTCGCTCCCGTTGCGGTTGCTCCCGTAGAGGAAAAGCCCAAGAAAAAGGATTATTCGGATTTTGTTTTCCCGCCTATCGATCTTCTCCACGCAGTTGACGAAGCCGGAAACGAAAACACAGCCGAGGAAATCAAAGATAACGCGGACAAGCTTATCGACACACTCGGCTCGTTCGGTGTTACCGCTTCCATAAAAGGCGTTGACAGAGGTCCTCGTATTACAAGATATGAGGTTGTTCCCGCCAAGGGCGTTAAGGTAAGCAACATTATGAACCTTGCCGACGATATTGCCTTAAACCTTGCCGCAGACGGTATTCGTATGGAAGCTCCTATCCCCGGAAAGAGCGCTGTCGGTGTCGAAATCCCCAACAAAAAATCATCTATTGTAAGACTTCGTGAGCTTATAGAAACAGATGATTTCAAAAATCTCAAGTCTAAAACCTCGGTTTGTATGGGTAAAGACGTTGCAGGCCAGCCGGTATTTGCCGACGTTGCAAAAATGCCCCACGCACTTATTGCCGGAGCTACCGGTATGGGTAAATCTGTTTGTATAAACTCGCTGATGTTGAGTATTCTCTACAAGGCAAGACCTGACGAGGTTAAATTTATAATGATTGACCCAAAGCAGGTTGAGTTTACAATGTACAACGGTATCCCCCACCTTCTTGTACCCGTAGTAACCGACGTTAAGCAGGCAGCGGGAACGCTTATGTGGGCGGTTGAAGAGATGGAACGCAGATACGGTGTTCTTCAGGAGCAGTGCGTAAGAAATATTGATGCGTTCAACGAAAAGATCGCTCTTCATCCCGAGCTTGGCGAACCGATGTCCAGAATTGTCATCGTTATAGACGAGTTTGCCGAGCTTATTATGCAGGCAAAGAACCCGGTTGAAAGCCTTATTATCCGAATTGCTCAAAAGGCAAGAGCTGCCGGAATTCACTTGATTATCGGTACGCAGAAGCCGGTTAAAGAGGTTATTACAGGACTTATCAAATCCAATATTCCCTCGAAGCTTTCTTGTAAGGTTGCATCAAACCGCGACTCGATCCTTATTTTTGATGCCGCAGGCGCAGAAAAGCTGCTTGACCGAGGTGATATGCTTATAGCCTTTGCAAACTCCTTGAAGCCGCAGCGTGTGCAGTGTGCTTTTGTTGCTGACGAAGAGGTTGAAGCCGTTATGGATTACCTTAAGCAATTCAGCGACGGATCGAATTACGACGAAACGGTTATGGAAGAGATCAAACGAGCAGCCGACAAATGTACCAAGAAGGGCGGCGGAGACCGTGATGACGATTCGGATGACGACGGAGACTCTTACGGTGAAGGTTACCTTAATAACAAGGAATTCCTTGATGCTGTTGAAATCGCAGTCAACACAAGAAAAATATCCACCTCGCTTATCCAGCGTAAGCTTTCCATTGGTTACGGCAAAGCCGCAAAATTCATTGATATAATGGAAGATATGGGTATTGTCGGCGAGGCGAACGGTTCTAAGCCCAGAGAGGTAATGATTTCGGCTGACGAATGGCACGAAAAACTTGCCAGAACCACTTACGACTAAAAACAAAAAACGAGGCTGAGTCTTCGGCTCAGCCTCTACCACTCTAAATATTATTTAAGGAGGGTTTAAAATGATTATTGTACTATTGGCAGACGGCTTTGAAGAAGTCGAAGCCCTTACACCCGTAGATATACTCAGACGTGCAGGTCTCGACGTAAAAACCGTCGGAATGAACGGAAAAATCGTCTGCGGATCACATAAAATACCCGTTATCTGTGACCTTGAACCGTCCGAAGTTAACAAAGAGGAGGTTTCTCTCGTTATATTCCCCGGCGGTATGCCCGGATCGCTCAATCTTGATGCGCACCCATTCACCGACGAAATCATTTCCTCGGTTAACGAAAACGGCGGTAGACTCGCTGCAATATGCGCAGCTCCTCTGGTCCTCGGCAGACGTGGCTTATTAAAAGGAAAGAGAGCCACCTGCTATCCCGGATTTGAAAACGAGCTTCTTGAAGCCGTAACCGTTACAGGTGCTGTTGTCACAGACGGAAACATAACCACTTCCCGCGGTATGGGCACTGCTCTTGCCTTTGCAAAGGAGCTTGTCTCACTCATTCTCGGTAAGGCAAAGGCTGACGAGATATCTGCCGCAATTATGGAGCCTTCTTCTCCTTGCATCCCACCGAAGGAAAATGTTTTCACAAGCAACGAAACCAGCGTTATTGACGAAAGGTTCATCGAAATTTTGAAATTCGTAATAGCGAAAAAGAAAATAAGCACATCCTTGATTCAGCGCAACTTCGCTATTGGATACGGTAAAGCTGCATTTTATCTTGATATAATGGAAGATATCGGCGTTGTCGGTGCAACCTCCGGTGCGAAGCCTCGCGATGTACTGATCGGTGAGGATGGGCTGCAAGAGTCGCTCGCCAAGCTAAAAGATCTGCGTGTAGCCAACATGCTTGCACTGCTTAACACGGATAATGAAGAGAAAAAAGAGAAAAAAACAACCGAAGAAGCAGACTGCGACTTTAACTGTGACGAAGTTGCGAAAGAAGCTTTTGCTCGTACGAATCCGAACTACAAGTTCCCCAGCCTCGACACACTTCTTAAGAGCGAAGACAAAGGTTCAACATCAGACTACACCCCTGAATTGCAGGAAACTGCAAATAAGATAATCGATACTCTTGCTGCATTTAATCTCAATTGCCCAATTATGGGATTCACAAACGGCCCACGCCTTATGAGATTTGAGATTGTTCCTCCGAAAAATGCGAAAATTTCAAAAATCTTAAATCTCTGCGACGACATAGCTCTTGGTATAGGCGCACCTGCTCTGCGTATGGAAGCACCAATTCCCGGAAAAAGTGCAGTAGTTATTGAGGTTCCACGCAAAAAGCCTGTAGAGGTAAGATTACGTGAGCTGATAGATACAGATGAATACAGAGATAACGCATCAAATACTATCGTATGTATGGGCAAGGATACGGAAAACAAACCCATTTTTGCAGACATCGCAAGAATGCCCCACGCAATAGTTGCAGGAGAAGTTGGAATGGGTAAAGCGGTATGGTTCAACGCCGCACTGCTCAGCATACTTGGAAAGGCTCATCCCGATGAGGTAAAGCTTATACTAATAGATCCGAGAAACGTCGAGTTATCTATATTTGAAGGTATTCCACACCTGCTTTTCCCTGTCACAAAATCGGTAAAGCAGACAGAAAACGTGCTTAAATGGGTTGTTGAGGAAACCGATCGCAGATACGAGTTGCTTAGGGAACAATTAGTGCGAAACATAGCGCTTTATAACGAAAAGGTCAAGGCAGATCCCTCTGTCGGAAAGCCTATGGCGCGTATTGTCATTATGATCAACGAGATTGACGATCTCATGCCTATAAGGAACACGCACATCGAATCCTACATTATACGAATTACTCAAAAAGCGAGAGCCGCGGGAATACATATGATCATCGGCACTCAAAGAGTGAACAAAAACTCTTTGACACCCATTATTAGATCAAACGTACAGTCGGTCTTCTCTTTCAGACTTCGAAGCCATCTGGATTCAAAGCTCCTATTTGACGTATCCGGAGCCGAAAAGCTTCTTGACAGAGGCGATATGCTTGCTAATTTCGCAAATTCGACAAAGCCCGTGCGTTTACAGAGTGCTTTCGTCTCAGACGACGAGGTCGTGACATTCATCAACAGCTTAAAAATCAATTCCGACACAGACAATGCAAAAAAAGAGCATAACGCTTCCGTAACGGCAGAGAACGAGTGTCCTCCTCAAAACATCAATTCGGAATTTATTAATGACGAACGTTTTCTCAAGGTAGTTGATCTTGCTTTGAACAACGGCACTATCAGCACGTCGCTTGTTCAGCGCAAACTTGCGATCGGTTACGGCAAGGCTGCAAATTATATAGACATTATGGAAGATTTAGGCATTGTCAGCGAAGCCGACGGAGCAAAACCCCGAAAGGTGCTTATAACACTCGAAGAATGGCGTCAAAAGCTTGCCGCGGTCGGTATAAAATACCCTGATGAAGGAAATTAAAAATGATACTTAAACCCAAACAAAGAAATATAGCTTACAGATGTCCGGAATGTGCATCATCGATTTTCGGCATTGTTGGAAAATTTGCTCTCAGTGCCAATATGCTGAGGTTGAAATGCTCCTGCGACAAGCCTTCGGCGTTGGATATAAATATTACGAACGACGGAAAAATAAGGCTTTCCGTTCCCTGCCTTTTCTGCAAACAAAATCATAACTACGTTGTAAGCGAAGCGGTTTTCTTCGACAGAGAGAAGTTTCTGCTTAACTGCCCTTACACCGGTATGGATATTGCCTTTATCGGTGACGAGGAAGAAATTAACAAAGAGCTTAAGCGTACCGAGGAAGAAATCACACGCCTTATGGCAAGTTTTGAAGCAGAAGAGCTTTCGGATATTCAGCCTCAAGAGGTGGGAGAGGACGAAGTGCTTCCCGATCCTGCTGTTTACGATACCTTACGTTTTGTAGTCAAAGACCTTGAAGAAGAGGGCAAAATATCCTGCCTTTGCAAAAACGGCAAATACGATCTGCGTTTTACAGACGAAGGTGTTGAAGTCTACTGTGAAAACTGCGGCGGTTCATACGTTTTCAAGGCTACAACGCCCACTCTTGCAGAAGAATATTTAAGCGTTGACAGCTTAAAATTAAAGTAATCCGTAATAGATAAGAATACCCCGATATATTCCCGTAGAGAAAAGATAGGGTGAGTTTGCAAGAAGATCTGCGTCGACGGGATTGGTTATGAAGCCCATTTCCACCAGTACCGCGGGCATTTCGGTTTCCTTAAGGACGTAAAGTCCCGGACGGTAAACTATTCCCCTGTTACGAAGTCCGGTGGTTAAGGTAAGCTGTTCAAGGATATGTTCTCCGAGATTTATAGCTACCGTCGCACCGGGACCGTAAACTAACGCTTCATTACCGGTGGCGCTTGGATTTTCCGCTGCGTTATTATGCAAGGAAATAAATATATCTGCCCCCCAGGAATTAGCCTGATTCACCCTTTCGACAAGGCTTGTGGAATTGTTCGTTCCAAGGATTGTATCCGGTGTTGGTCTTGAAAGTCTCGGCTCAAATTCGGGATTGGAATCCAGGAGATTAAAAAGTCTCCTGCCTATTTCGTAGGTTATATCCTGCTCGTAATATCCGTTGCCCTCTGCTCCGGTATTGTAATCCCTCGGGTTGTGTCCTTGATCTATATATACTTTTATTGCCATTATATTACCCCCAAAATTTATTCCATATCAGTTTATGCAGGATCGGAGTTTTTGCCTATGAGCGAAATGCGAAGAATGTTAAGCTACGTAAGACGTGCTGTTGATGATTACAACTTAATAGAAGACGGAGATAAAATCGCCGTTGGTATTTCGGGCGGAAAGGATTCTCTCACTCTGCTTGAAGTGCTTTCGGAAATGCGTATTTTTTATCCGAAAAAGTACGAGCTTGTTGCCGTAACAATTGATATGGGGTTTGAGGGGAGCGATTTTTCCGAAGTGGAAGAATTTTGCAGAAGGCTCGGTATTAAATATATTGTAGAAAAAACCGACATTGCGAAAATCATTTTTGATATTCGTAAAGAGCCTAACCCCTGCTCTCTTTGTGCAAGAATGAGGCGAGGCTCGCTTCACTCGTTGGCAAAGGCTGAAGGCTGCAACAAAGTGGCTTTAGGACATCATTTTGACGATGCGGTTGAAACCTTTATGATGAATTTATTCTTCGAGGGGAGGCTTGGATGCTTTTCTCCGAAATCATATCTTTCTAACCGCGAGCTTTGGCTCATACGTCCAATGATTTACGCAACCGAAAAGGACGTAAAATATTTCACCTCGAAGCGTACACTGCCGATTGTTCAAAGCTTGTGTCCCGAGGATCACGCAACCGAAAGAGAAAAAATGAAAAAGCTCCTTATGGAGCTTGAAAAGAACAACAAGGGTTTAAGGCACAGAATTTTCAACGCGATGTGTAAAGGCGAAATTGACGGCTTTAAGCTGAAGTAAAAAAAGTCTCGGAAAAACCGAGACTTTTTTTACTATTTAATTTTTAACAACTTCGATTTCTACATAGAAGCCGCCGTCAACCTCTTCAAACTCATACTTTGTTTGGTTGGTTTCGCCTGCTTTGAAGGAATATCCTTCGGGAAGTTCGTTTATCTGTGCCTTAAACTCATCCTCGTTAGTATATCTCGTATAGAGACCCGATCCGGGAACAGACTCGATAAGAGGAATGCAGGATTCAGCACACATCTGAACGTTTGCTCCGGTTACAACAGCGCCATCCTGGTCAACAATCTTTACGGTGTAAAGAGGCTTAAACTCGAGAGTAACAGTAACAGAAGTGTTGGCAAAATCGAAATTAGCGGTAGGCTTAATATACTCGGTCGGAACCTTATCAACCTTTACCTTATAAGATGCGCTCTTAAGGCTGAAATCAAGCTTACCGTCCTCTGTGGTGGTGTCAATGTAAGGGGTTGCGCTACCGTTAGCGTCCAAGATTTGAACTTTAACACCGGAAACCGCATTTCCCGCAGTGTCTTTTACGGTTACGGTGTAGGTAACCTTTGTATCGGTGTTGCTGTTATTATTGTTGTCTCCGTTGTTGTTACCGCTATCCGAATCTTTATCTCCGCAACTTGCAAGAGTTAGGCAAAGCGAGAATGCAAGAGCAAGAGCTAAAATCAAATATAAGATTTTTCTCATTATATAAATCCTCCAAAATTTTTTTCTTATGTATTATAACATCTTTTTTCCTTTTTTTCAATAGAAAACTGAAAAAAATGATGCAAAGTGCAAATTGCACAATTTTTCAGAACATTTTTTTATTTTCTGCCACACGAGAAAAAAGGAGATTTCGGGAGCTTTCGAGAGCTTTTGGGAGCACTCGTTTTCTAAATCAATTTTCTTCAAAAAAATTGCGAAAATGTGTTGACAAGCAAGGAAAGTTATGGTATAATAGACGAGCTTGAAAAAAAGAAATCGCAAAATATGCGAAGACAAATTTTAGGAGGAAACAAAAATGTCCACATTTATGGCAAA
>JAZTXO010000039.1:0-16317 GCA_045636445.1 Eubacteriales bacterium
GGGTTCTGCACCACATCCCCATGCAAAATACAAAAAAGAGAGCCGTAATGACTCTCTTTTTGTATTTGGTGCAGGGGACGGGACTTGAACCCGCATGTTAAAAACACAGGTGTCTGAGGCCTGCTTGTCTGCCAATTCCAACACCCCTGCAATTTTTAATTTTTGTCCTCTATTTTTACACGGGGAGAACACCCGAGGCGGTGCTTACTATTCGGATAAATCTTACTTTTCAGCATATTCCGCAGAGCCGTAAATTTTACACGGTGGCAAGCCGAGGCAGGGATTTTATCCACATCTGCCATAACATTATAGCATACCCAAAGGCAAAAGTCAATCGGAAAATGAAGAATATTGGTGTGGGACTAAAATTTATTTTTCACGTAAAATGCCTTAAGTCTGTCAACGCAAAAGCAGGACATAACACCGTTGCTCCAGGTACCGGTGTCAAGGTGGATTTTGTAGAAATCAGTGAGCTTTTCGGGCTTTTTTGAATTGTCGTGAAGATAACCTAAAATGATAGGCTGCTCAAAGACGCAATCGGTTTGGGTATGACCGAAAAAGACGCATTTTTTGTCGGTGTGAAATACGTCAGGATTTTTAAAGCGTCTGTCATAGACAAGCTGCTCTGCCGTTGCGGTTTCGAGAGGGAGAATTTTACCGTTTTTATCAAGCGGCACACCAGAATGAACGCAGATAAAATCCTCTTCTTCGATATAAAGGGGCAGGGAATCGAGTCTATCCACCGTTTCCCAATCAAGCAGATGTCCGTCCTCGGGAAAATATCTTTGAAGCTCCTCTAAAAGCTTGTCAAAACTTTCGGGAGAGTCTGAAAGCCTTGCTCGGTAGAGCTTTAAAAAGGCGTATTCGTGGTTTCCCATGATACACTCCACGTTGGGCATAGAAAAAACAAGCTTCAAAAGTCTGACGGAGTCCTTGCCTTTATCTATCATATCACCGCAGATAATCATTCTGTCGTCTTTCGAAAAGCCTATTTTTTCAAGCAGTTTCACAAAAAGATCGTATTCAGCGTGTAAATCGGAACAAATATAAAGCATAGGCGACTCCTTTCAATGTTTTTTATATTATATCATATAATTGCAAGTCGGTCAACGGTATTGAAAAATCTTACTCGCTATGGTATAATCATTTTATAAAACAATTTTTTTGAGGTAAATATGAAGAAAAAACGGCTTTTGCCTACGATATTTCTTACTATGATGAAGATTGGACTCTTCACCTTTGGCGGCGGTTATGCAATGCTTGCTCTTCTTGAAAACGAGTTTGTCGAAAAACGCTCGTGGCTCGAAAAAGAAGAATTTTTAGATATGGTGGCAATCGCAGAGTCTACCCCCGGGCCAATAGCAATAAATTCCGCAACCTATATCGGCTATAAAAAGGCGGGAGTTCTCGGCTCTGCTCTTGCAACGGTAGGTGTTTGCATTCCCTCTGTTGTAATCATATTTTTAATCTCCCTCTTCTTCGACTCCTTTTTGGCAATTCCGCTTGTTGCAAATGCATTTCGCGGAATAAGAATATGCGTGATTTATCTAATACTTTCGGCAGGCTTGAAGATGCTTTCCGGAATGAAGAAAAACCTTATGACGCTCTCAATTTTTATTTCAACCCTGCTGCTTATGTGCCTTTGCACCCTCTTTTCAAAGGCCTTTTCAAGCATACTTGTTATACTGATTTCCGGTGTTATAGGCTTGAGTGTACATCTTGCTAAAAATATGGCGAAAGGGGCGAAAAAGTGATGATTTTCAAACTTTTCTTTACATTTTTCCAGATTGGAGCTTTTACTTTCGGTGGCGGATATGCAATGATATCCTTAATACGCGAGAAGGTTTTGGAGCATGGATGGCTTAGCGAAGAGGCTCTTGTTAATATGATAGCGGTGTCCGAATCTACCCCAGGCCCTATTGCAGTAAATATGGCAACCTTCGTAGGCTCGTCACAATCAGGCGTACTCGGAGCTATCATCGCAACGCTGGGCGTTGTTCTTCCTTCATTTATAATTATATTGCTTATAAGCGCTTTCGCAAAGAGCTTTATGGAAAAGAAATGGGTGAAGGCGGGACTTTCGGGAATCCGTCCGGCGGTTGTGGGACTTATTTTCGGAACGGCTGTTACTCTTTTCATATCCGAGGTTGTGGGATTTGCAGGATTTGAAAGTATTCCCTTATTTGATTTTAAAGGTCTTGTAATTCTAGGTATTCTTTTTACTCTCGGCTTTGTTTTTAAGAAAATAAAGGGTAAAAAGCCGTCTCCCATACTTATGATACTTATTTCGGCAGCACTTGGTATGGCTCTTTATTCTTTTTAACGGTCTAAAATTATGTTTGCTAAATTAGAGGGGCGAAATTTACGGTTTTGCCCCTTTTTATTTGCTTTGTAATTAGCAGACTATCGGATAGAGTGCTAATGTTTACAATTTGTTAATAGCTTTGCGGTTCAATGTTCATATTTAAAGTATACAATTGTATTGTACAAAAAACAGCCGAAGAGTTTATTATATCTCTTGCGGGTAAAAATACAGTTAAAGGAGAAAAAATATGGATATGAATAAATTCACGCAAAAAAGTGCTGAAGCCGTGAACGACACCGCAGCCGTTGCAAGAGAATACGGAAATCAGCGTATTGAGCCGATACATTTGCTTTATGCCCTCGTTTCAAAGCCTGACGGACTTATTACGAGTATTTTTACGAAAATGGGCGTATCTGTGCCTGAAATGAAAAAGGGTGCGGAAGCTATAATTTCGGCTTTGCCCAAGGTTTCGGGCGGCGACGGTCTTTACGCATCGCAAGAGCTTGACGCAGTTATAAGAGAGGCCGAGAAGGAAGCGAAAAAGATGGGTGACGAATTTGTTTCGGTTGAGCATCTGGCGCTTGGAATTTTCGCAAAAGGCGACTTAAAAACCAAGGAGCTTCTGAAAGCAAAGGGGATTTCTAAAGACGGCTTCTTATCGACGCTTAAGGACATAAGAGGAAACCGCCGGGTAACGGGCGACGACCCCGAAAGCACCTATGACGTGCTTAAGAAATACGGTACAGACCTTGTTGAACGGGCGAGAGAGCAAAAGCTTGACCCTGTTATCGGCAGAGACGACGAAATTCGTAACGTTATAAGGATTTTGTCCAGAAAGACCAAGAACAATCCCTGCCTTATCGGTGAGCCGGGTGTTGGAAAGACGGCTATTGCCGAGGGACTTGCCATAAGAATAGCCAAGGGCGACGTGCCGGACAATCTTAAGGAGCGTACCATCTTTTCTCTTGATATGGGAGCGCTTATTGCGGGCGCGAAATTCAGAGGCGAATTTGAGGAAAGACTCAAAGCCGTGCTTGAAGAGGTTAGGAGCGCCGAGGGCAGAATAATTCTCTTTATTGATGAGCTTCATACAATAGTTGGAGCAGGCAAGGGCGAGGGCGCTATGGATGCGGGAAATCTCTTGAAGCCTATGCTTGCGAGAGGTGAGCTTCACTGTATCGGAGCAACGACTCTTAACGAGTACAGACAGTATATCGAAAAGGATGCGGCGCTTGAAAGACGCTTCCAGCCGGTTATGATTCCGGAGCCTACCGTTGAGGACTCTATATCTATTCTCCGAGGTCTTAAGGAAAGATACGAGGTATATCACGGTGTGAAAATTCAGGATGCGGCGCTTATTGCGGCGGCAACGCTGTCCGACAGATATATTTCCGACCGTTTCCTGCCGGATAAGGCTATCGACCTTGTGGACGAGGCGTCTGCTCTTATAAAAACCGAAATGAACTCAATGCCTCAGGAGATGGACGAGGTTGCAAGAAGAATAATGCAACACGAAATCGAGGAAGCGGCTCTTAAAAAGGAAAAGGACAAAATTTCCTTGGAGCATCTTAAGGAAATTCGCTCCGAGCTTGCCGAAATGCGTTCGGAATTTAACGAAATGAAGGCGAAATGGGAAAACGAAAGAGGCGCTATCGAGCGAGTGCAAAAGCTTCGCGAGGAGATAGAGCTTACCAATTCCGAAATTGAAAAGGCGCAGAATAGCTATGACCTTGCAAAGGCTGCCGAACTTAAATTCGGAAGGCTCCCGGAACTGAAAAAGGCCCTTGAAGCAGAAGAGGCAAAGGCAGAGGAGTATAAAGGCACAAATCTTCTTCGTGACAGAGTGACCGAAGAGGAAATCTGCCGTATCGTTGCCCGCTGGACGGGAATTCCGGTTTCCAAAATTATGGAAAGCGAAAGAGAAAAGCTTCTTGGACTTGAAGAAATTCTTCACAAGCGTGTTATCGGTCAAAATGAGGCTGTAAAGCGTGTCAGCGAGGCGGTTATCCGTTCAAGAGCCGGAATAAAAGACCCATCAAAGCCTATCGGCTCGTTCCTTTTCCTCGGCCCTACGGGCGTTGGAAAAACCGAACTTGCAAAGGCGCTTTCCGAAGCTCTCTTTGACGACGAGAAGAGTATGATTCGTATAGATATGAGCGAATATATGGAAAAATACTCGGTATCAAGGCTTATCGGAGCGCCTCCCGGCTACGTTGGATATGACGAGGGCGGTCAGCTTACCGAAGCGGTAAGACGTAAGCCTTATGCGGTAATCCTCTTTGACGAGGTGGAAAAGGCTCACCCCGACGTATTTAATCTGCTTTTGCAGGTTCTTGATGACGGCAGAATTACCGACAGCCAGGGAAGAACGGTGGATTTCAAGAATACTGTAATCATTCTTACCTCAAACCTTGGCTCAGACATTATTTTGGAAGCTATCAGCGAAAGCGGAGAAATCAGCGAAGAGGTGCGTCAGGGTGTAAACGCCGTTTTAAGACGCTCTTTCCGTCCCGAATTTTTAAACCGTCTTGACGAAATCGTATTCTATAAGCCTTTAAGTAAGGAAAATATAAAAGGAATAGTCGACCTTGTTGTTCAAGACCTTAACAAGCGACTTAAGCAAAAGCAGTTGTCGTTGAGCCTTACCGACGAAGCGAAGGACTTCGTTATAGATACAGCCTTCGACCCCATATACGGAGCAAGACCGCTGAAAAGATTTATTCAATCGAATATCGAAACCCTTGTTGCAAAGGAGATAATAGGCGGCAGCCTTAATCCCGACGACGTGCTTTTGGTCGGTCTTGAAAACGGCAGACTCGGAGTAAAGGTTAAATAAAATTAAGTTCTTTGAACTTAAAATGTTTGTTTTATTATAATAAAAGCGGAGAAACTGTTTTTGCAGCTTCTCCGCCTGTTTTTTGCTCGGTTATGTCGATGTGACATCCCCTCTAATTTATTATTTCTTTCTGAATTTAGGAAGGTCAACGAGAGAAATGGGATTTACGGGCATACCCGAAGCGATGGATTTGTTTGCAGCTATACCTGTAAGGATAGACATAGCTCCGTCCTGGTAGCCTGCAGCTCTTGCGAAGGGATCGGGTTCGGGAATACCGAAAATGTCGTTAAGAAGAACTCTGTCTCCGCCGCCGTGACCGCCAACGCCCTCTTCGATAGGAACTTCACGACGCTCGCCAAAGAGATTTTGAAGAGTGATAGTCTTGAATTTGAGCGCGCCCTCATTTTTAGAGTCGCCGCCTGCGTTGATGTAAACCTCTTCCGCAATGTCAAGCTCGATACGGCCGTTAGTACCGGTAAAGGTAACACGGAAGCCCTCTCTTGCAGAGTATGCGTTAAGCGAGTAGGACAATTGAGCCCCCGAAGCATACTGAACGAGAACGTTCATAGTATCCTCAATGCTGATATAGTCACCGAAAACGCTCTGGTCACGGATATATCCGTCCTCGTGCTCTGCGTTAAGGTAAAGTCCTTCAAGCGTTTTTCCGTCGCGGAGGTCGAGAGCGAAGGGATCTTTTGCAGCGATTTCGTTGCCCGTACCACGGTAGTAGAACTGGGTAATTCCTCTTTCCTCGGCATTTTCTCTGCCGTAGAACTTAAGTCCGCCAAGAGCAAACACCTTGGTGGGATAGCTGCCGAGCCAGAAGTTTACAAGGTCGAAGTGGTGGGTAGACTTGTGAACGAGAAGACCGCCGGAATTTCTCTTGTCTCTGTGCCAACGGCGGAAGTAGTCTGCTCCGTGCGAGGTGTTAAGATACCACTCGAAATGTATCTGCGTAACCTTGCCTATTGCGCCGTTCATAATAAGCTCACGCACCTTGGTGTTGTGGGGAGCATAGCGGTAGTTAAAGGTAACGCGAAGATTTTTGCCTGTTCTTTCAACGCAGTCGATGATTTCCTGGCATTTAACCTCGTCAACCGTCATAGGCTTTTCGGAAATAACGTCGCAACCCATTTCCATAGCCTTGATTATGTATCTGTGGTGAGTTCTGTCAATCGAGGTAACGATAACGAAATCGGGTTTGGTCTCAAGAATCATTTTCTCGAAATCTTCGGATTTGTAGGTAGGAACTTTGTGATAGTTAAGCTCGTTTTCCAGCACGTTGTTAGCGTAGTCCATACGAGTCTGGTTTATGTCGCAGAAAGCAACAAGCTCTGCCGTTTCATTAAAGCTATCCGCAATAGCTTCATAGTACATTCTTGCTCTTCCGCCAACGCCCACTTGAGCGTATCTTTTCTTTGCCATTTCAAAATCTCCTTTTATAAAAAAACTACTAAATATAATTATACTCGAAAAAAATTGAAATTCCTTAATTTTTTTGACGAGTTTGCAGTGTTTTCTTTGTAAAATTGACGATTTATGAAAAGATGGTTGATATATTATCAGTATTCCTCGCCGTCAAATCGACTCTCTCTTGCTTCTGCTGCCGCCAATTTAAGCATATTTGCAAATTCGTCTGATGCTTCAATAAATATTTCCGCATTTTCATAAGAGGATTTCGTGGTTAAGAGAATAACCGATTCGGGAGAAAGGGTAGGAAGATAAAAATATTTTTTCATTCCGAGAGGCGTCTTGTGAGAGGAGCGTTCCTTTGCGGTAAGCTTTTCCACGTTGACAATAGACCAAAGGTCGAGACGGCAAAGAGTTGACGCTCTTTTTCCGATAGTCTGGCGAACAACGAATACAGGCACTCCGTCGGAATCCGAGGTGAGGTCGTAAAAATATTCGACACCCATATACTTCGTATAAATGAAGGTTGCCGAGACGATTGATGCAACGGCAAAAAGACCGACAACACCTTGAAATCTGTCAACCAGAAGATATGCCACCGTCAGGGCGGCGGAAACAAACAAAAGTATGAAGAAAAGACGCTTTGCCTTGGTGTTTGATGACTTGATGTGGGTATAAAATTCGCGATTCAATTAGGGCTTCTCCTTTGATGAAAGTTTGTAGGGAACAAGGGGAAATCTTTCGTCGTTAAGATAAATTGCTATCATATAAGGCTCGGCATTTTCAACACCGTTTACAGTAACCTCAAGACGAATCCAATCCACCTCGTTTTCCTCTCCGTCGCAAAGCTCAACTCCGTCGAAAACAAGCCTTACGTATCTGTACATAAGGAAAGAATCGTATTCCTCTGCAACGATTTCGGCTTCCATTGGTGTGCCGAGCTTTTCAGCGGACAGATTTTCGTCAGGAGTATCATTTTTACGCATTGCAACAAGGCGATAGGAGAAGTTGTCCTCCGAGTCGGCATCAAGAGAAATGCCGTATTTGTCCTTTATGTTCTTCATAAGACTTTCGTTATAACGCAGGGTAATCTGAAGCTCCTTCGTTGCAGGTATGTAAACGAAATATTTGCAGAAGAAGTTACCCTCTTTTGCATCGTCGTAGCCGTAATTTCTGCTGTTAAGAAGCTCTTGGGTTAGAGCTCCGATGTCTCCCGAGGTGTTGTTATAATGCTCGGTAAGCTCTTCGGTAAAATATATGTTTTTCATTTCCTTTGGGTAGTGGTTAAAGATAATAACTCTGAAAATCATAAAACCAACGACTCCAAGGCAGAGAACGACTATAAACATCTTAAGAATAAGACCGACAACACTTTTTTTCGGTGATTCGTCTATTTCGTTATAGTCGCCGTAACGTTCAAAATCATCCATAAAACCTATATCCTTTGTATCGGCCCCGGTTTTCCCGAGGCCGAAATTTTTGTTAAAATGATTTTATCACACCCTATGTGTAAAGTCAATAAAAATTAAAAAATTTAAAATTAAGTTTACAAGGGTAAGCTTTAAATAATGCCGTCTTTACCCATATAAAGGTCGCGTTTTTCCTCTTCGGTGAGGGTGTCTATATCCTTACCTGCTTTCATAGCTGTCCAGGCTCTGTTGGGTACGGGAGGATTGAAGGCGGGAAGCTCGATTCCGGGAGTGTTAATGCCTGAAATTGCGCCGGGGGCGTCTTTACGGTAGTTTCTTACGTTGTACTTTTCGGTTGTTTCGGTGGTGAGAGGAGCGTTTTTTTCGTTTTTCATTGTTATTCCTTTCTTTGGCCTTGTAGGCTCTATGCCTATTATTCGCTTTAGCAAAGAATATTATTATTTTTTCTTCTTAGGTTGAAAAAAACGGGCATATATGGTAGAATAAAGAAAAAGACAAACGGAGGGCGGTATGCTATATAAAAATTTAAGCGGCTATTTCAGAGAAAAATACGGCAAACGCCTGGGAAAAATATGTATTGACGGCGGCTTTTCCTGTCCCAACCGTGACGGCAGATGCGGCAGGGGCGGTTGTATCTATTGCGGAGAGCGAGGAGCAGGAGAGCATATTGACTCACTGAAAACCATTACCGAGCAGGTAAGGGAAGCTCTTTCATCTGCAGGAGAAAACGATAATTTCGTTGCCTATTTCCAGAATTTTACCAACACTTACGCTCCCGTCGAGGTCTTGCGTGAAAGGTACGATGCGGCGCTTATAGACGAGCGTATCAAGGTACTTGCAATAGGCACTCGTCCCGATTGTATTGACGAGGAAATCTGTTCGCTTATTGCAGAGTATAAAAAGCGTCTTGACGTTTGGGTCGAGCTGGGCCTTCAAACCGCCATAGACAAAACCGCCGACGTAATTAACAGAGGGTATCACAGAGAAGTGTTCGAAGAAGCTTTAAAACTTCTTGAAAAATACGGAATACCCGTCGTCGTGCATCTTATTGTGGGACTTCCCGGAGAGGGAATCGAGGAAATAAAAGAAAGCGTAAAATATATTAACCGCTTTGATATTTTTGGGTTGAAAATACATTCCATTTACGTTATGCGAGGTACTCTTCTTGCGGATATGTACGAGAGGGGAGAATACGAGCCGCCAACTCTTTCCGAATTTGTTTTCGGAGCTGCTTATATCCTTTCGCACGTAAGTCCTAAGACGGTAGTTCACCGCTTGACTGGTGACTGCCCGAAGGATATGCTTCTCGCTCCAAGCTGGAACACCGATAAGCATAAAATTATCGAGGAAATCAATTCTTACCTTAAGGAAAACGGACTTTGCCAAGGTTCGCTTTATACGCTTAAATAAAAAAGAAAATCAAAGGCTTGTGAGCTTGATTTTCTCTTCGATTTGAAAATATTTTGGGGTAGAAGTACTTACATTTAAGTACCTCTACCCCTTTTGGTTTGGCTATGCTCTAATAAAGCTGCCGAATTTTTATTTTTGAATTTTCAATTTGTGCTTTGACTGCTTGTGCTCGGGAAGAGTTTTTATATGCTCGTCTCTTGCGCTGGTCTTTCCTTCAACCTGAATGTCGCCTGCCTTGATAAGCGAAATCTTCGTAAGCATAGGACCTACAAGCTCGTAAATGAGAACCGCAAAGAGGGTAATGCTTCTTACAATCTCACCGTCAGCGCCGAGAGCGTCCTTTGCAATCAGCGACATGCCGAGAGCAACACCCGCCTGAGGAAGCAGGGTTATACCGAGATATTTAACGATATTATCATCACACTTTGCAAGCTTTGCGCTAAGGAACGCACCGCTGCATTTTCCGATAGAACGGCTCAAAATGTAAACAATACCTATCAAAACTATCATTATATTGGTGAAAACAGACAGTTCAAGCTCTGCGCCCGAAAGCACGAAGAAGACGATAAACAGAGGAGAAGTCCATCTGTCAACACGCTCCATAAGCTCCTCGGAGAAGTCGCACACGTTGCAGAATACAGTACCGAGCATCATGCAAGTGAGAAGTGTTGAGAAGCCGATATGTACTGTGCCGAAGAGAGGGGGATAATCGATGGAGCAAAGAGCGATTGTGAGAAGAACGAAGGTGATGGACATTGCAAGACGCTTCGAACGGGAATGGAAGAATCTTTCGCAGAAGTTGAAGATGAAGCCCATTGCAGCTCCGAGAGCTATTGAAAGAACGATTTCGAGCATAGGCTCAACGAGCATTGAAATTACGCTTACCTCACCGAGCTGAATAGCCTTTGCAACACCGAAGGAAGCCGCAAAGAGCATAAGACCTACCGCATCGTCAAGAGCAACGACGGGAAGAAGAATATCGGTAAGAGGGCCTTTTGCCTTATACTGCTTAACAACCATAAGAGTTGCCGCGGGAGCAGTAGCAGCAGCGATAGCTCCGAGAGTCAAGGCTGCGGGAAGGGTAAGGACGTCGGGGCGGATAAAGTGGAACGCAATCAGAGCCACATCAACGAGAATAGTTGTGACAACCGCCTGCAAAATACCGATGATAGTAGCCTGCTTTCCGATTTTCTTAAGCTGTGAAAGACGGAATTCGTTGCCGATAGAGAACGCAATAAATCCGAGAGCAGCTTCGCTTAAAATCTTAAAGCTTTCAACGTTTTCCATAGATATGAAGCCAAGTCCGGGAACTTTAAATGCGCCAAGCACGTACGGGCCTATAAGAATACCCGCTACAAGGTAGGCTGTAACTGCGGGAAGCTTCATAAGCTTTGCAGCTCTTGAGAGCATCAGTCCTGCAAAGAGAGCTATTGAGATTGAGAGAAGAATTTGTGCTGTATCCATATCAAAAAACCTCTTTAAATAAGTATTTTTAAACCTTTTCGACAATGTCATATTTTACCACCAAGCGGCCCTAAAGTCAAGATGATAAATGCACAAAAAACA
The DNA here is from genome assembly GCA_045636445.1 of Eubacteriales bacterium. Lineage (GTDB taxonomy): Bacteria > Bacillota > Clostridia > Oscillospirales > CAG-272 > UBA1740. The sequence continues at coordinate 10,958 of JAZTXO010000039.1, forward strand.
TTTTTTTGACAAAGAAAAAATGTGCATATTTCACTTAAAAGCAGCATTGTTTTTGTGTAAAGGTGCAAAAAGTTGATGTTCTGTGAAAAAAAGCTAAAAAAATATTGACTTTTTTACCACAATATAGTATTATATATATACTAAATAATAAATTTGGAGGATTATGTTATGTCATCTAAAAACGCATTGCTCTTTTTCCTTGCAGTATTTGGAATTTTATTTATAGGACTTGATGCTTGTCTTCCCGTTTTCGGCATTGAGGGACTCAGCCCCGCTATGAGCATGATCGGCGGCGGTATGCTTGTTGTATTTATGATTTTGGTTCTCGGTATCGGCTTCGTGCTTAAGACCGTTTACCTCGGCGCGGCTGCATTCTGCGTGACCAAAGCTTGTGACATTCTTCTTGTAAGTCAGGGCGACCTCGTTACCGGCCTTATCTTTGCAGCAGTTTCATTCGTTCTTCTTGCACTCATTCCTACTGTTTTCTTGAAGAAAAAATAATTTTTAAGTTTGTTTAATTCCCCTTTGTGCGTCGGTGCGTAGGTTTCGGAGGTTTCTATGAATTTGATTTTGCTTTTATCAGGCCTATTTGTCCTGCTTTTACTTACTTTGCTTGTGGGTGTTTCGCCTGCTGCCTTAGCTAACGTTTCGGCTTCTGCCGATATAGTTTTGATCGGCTCGATCTTGGTGGCGGTTATTATACTCGGCTTGATATGTGTAATCAAGCTCCTTACGCAAAACGAGTGGGGCAAGGCTGTGTTGTTTTCCATAATGTGCTTTGGTTTGCTTTTCGTTATCGGAACGCTTCTTAACGCTTTCGGAGTAAACCCTGCTATCGTTAATTTGGTTGCTTAAAAAGATATGTCCGGAAAAAAGATTATAATATTTGTGCTTGTGCTGCTTCAGCTTGTTGCTATTGGACTTGCTGTTGTCGGAATGATCCAGTTTGAGCTTAAGCCGGCTGCGATTTTATATATTGAGGGCGCATTGACGTTTGGTGTATTTGCAGCGGCTCTTGCCGTTGGAATTTTCTACTACCTTTCCAGAGCTATGTCTTTTTTGGGAAGTCTGCTCTATATTCTCGAAACCTTAGCCGTTGTGGGGGGAACGATTTATGCCGTTATTGCGGCGGCTGATTTAATATTGCTCATCACATTGGCTTCAGCATCGCTTGTTATGGTGTTTGGTTTGATTCCTATACTTTGTAGGAAAAATTGACTTGCACCGGGAGATTTGTTATGAGAGCATCGACAAAAATTATTTTGGCTTTGTTTATATTGAGCTTTTTGGCGATAGGTGTTTCCGGAATCGGATATATTTATTTCGGTATGTCTGCCGAAATGTCGAATCTTTTCCTCTACGGCGCTGATATATTGTTTGCAATTGCTATTCTGTGGAGCGCTATAACGATTATCGGATTTAAGCGTATGTGCAAGTGGATCTATTTTGTAATCGTTATCTTTATTACAACGATCTTCGTAACCGGTGGTGCGATATACGGAATTGGAACTTACATAATAATGCTTGTTATTTCTATCGCGCTTCTTGCTTCACTCGTACCGATGGTGTTCAAAAGCAATAGTTAATATTTGTTAATTTCGGGATAAGGTCTTCTCTTTCTTCGGGTGGCCTTATCCCGTTTTTATTTTCTCTTGACATTTCGACTTATGTGTGATAGAATGTATCGGCTATATATATTATTTTAAGGAAGAAAAATGAAAGAAAAAACAAAAATCCAACTATCCGATAGCTTCAGCTACGGGCGACTTTTGCGTTTCGTTATACCGTCGGTGCTTATGATGGTATTTACGTCTATATACGGTATTGTGGACGGATTTTTCGTCTCAAACTTTACAAATAAAACCGCCTTTGCGGCGGTTAATTTAATGATGCCGCTGCTTATGATTCTCGGTGCGGTAGGATTTATGATTGGTACGGGCGGTACGGCAATAATTGCTAAAACTCTCGGACTTGGCGATAAGGAGCTGGCAAATAAGTACTTCTCCTTCCTCACGTATTTTACCATAATATCCGGCGTTGTTCTTTCTGTGCTTGGCATTATACTTGCGCGTCCGGTTGCAATACTCTTCGGTGCTCAAGAGGGAGAAATGCTTAATTATTGCGTTCTTTATTCAAGGATTGTTCTTTTGGGACTCCCTTTCTTTATGCTTCAGAACGTGTTTCAATCCTTCTTTATTGCAGCGGAAAAGCCGAAGCTCGGTCTTTACGTTATAATTGCAGCCGGTGTGACCAATATGGTGCTGGATTTCCTTTTTGTAGCCGTTTTAGAGCTTGGACTTGCCGGTGCGGCAATGGCTACCGCCATAAGCCAGTTTGTAGGCGGTGTCGCTCCTCTTATCTATTTCGGACGAAAGAATGACAGTATCTTAAGGCTCGGCAAAACTCATTTTTACGGAACAACTCTGTTGCACACCTGCACTAACGGCTCTTCCGAGCTTATGAGCAATATTTCCTCGTCGGTGGTTACTATATTTTATAATATGCAGCTTCTCCATTTCGCCAAGGAAGACGGTGTTGCAGCCTACGGAGCAATAATGTACGTAAGCTTTATTTTTGCCGCTATGTTTATAGGCTTTGCTATGGGCTCGTCGCCTATCGTCAGCTTCCACTACGGAGCAGGTAACAAAAATGAGCTTAAGAGTCTGTTTAGAAAGAGCCTTGTTATAGTCGGTGTCACTTCGGTTATAATGACGATTTCCTCACTCTTACTTGCAGCTCCGTTTTCGGCATTGTTCGTTGGAAAGGACCAAGGTCTTTACGAGCTTACCGTTCACGGCTTTAAAATCTTTTCCTTCGTTTTCTTGAGTATGGGAATTAACATTTTCGGCTCGGCATTCTTTACGGCCCTGAATAACGGACTCATTTCTGCCGTTATAGCATTCCTCAGAACACTTGTGTTCCAGATTGCTTCGGTTATGATTCTACCCGTTTTCCTAGAGCTTGACGGTGTTTGGCTCTCGATTATCGTGGCAGACGTTCTGTCCCTGATTGTAACCGTAACATTCCTTCTGGCAAAGAAGAAAAAGTACGAATATTAACTGAAATGTTTTCGGCAGAGGAAAAACCTCTGCCGTCTTTTGTTAATTGGATTTTGTTATTCTGCCAAGCTCTTGCCTGAGTGCATATACGGTGGATTCTCTCGGGAAATATAAGGGCAATCTCACTTCCGCCGAGCAGAGATTCATTTCCTGCATCGCCCATTTTACCGGGGCAGGGTTTGTTTCCAAAAAGAGTGCGTTGATTAAGGGGAGCAGCCTTTGCTGACGGGCGAGTGCTTCTTTTCTTTTTCCCTCGTCAAAAAGCCTTGCTATTTCTACCGTCTCCTTTGGCAAAAGGTTTGATATAACCGAAATAACTCCTTCGCCCCCAAGGGAAAGGCAGGTGTATATTTGAGAATCGTTTCCTGCATAAAGGGGAAGCTCTGAACCGTAAGCCGAGATTGAAACCAGCCTATCTGCCGAGTCGGAAGCTTCCTTGATACCAACGACCTTCTCGTCTTCCGCAAGTCTTGAAAGCAGACCAAGCCCTAAATTCACACCGGTTCTTGAGGGAACGTTGTAGAGTATTGCGGGAAGGCTCGTTGAGTTAAGAATTTCCGTATAATGGCGAAAAACGCCCTCTTCCGTACCCTTGTTATAATAAGGGGTTACAAGGAGTACACCGTCGCAACCGATTTTCTCTGCCATCTCTGTGTACTTAACTGCCGATGCAGTGTCGTTTGTGCCTGTTCCAAACACAAGCTTTGTTCTGTTTGCACACTTTTCTTTACAAAAAACGTACAGAGAATGCCTTTCAACCTCCGAAAGAGTCGCAATTTCCGCAGTTGTACCGCCAACAATCAGAGCGTCTATTCCTGCCGAAATTTGCATTTCAATTATTTTTTCAAGGGAATTATAGTCGATTTTCCCCTCTTTAAACGGAGTTATCAGGGCAGTACCCACTCCGCGAAATATGGTTTTCTTCATTTTCATAACTTTATTTCTTTCATCACTTGAAAAATAGAGCTAATTTGTGTATAATTGTCTTGTATATTTTTATTTTATGAAAAAAACGACCAATTGTGAGAGGCTATATGGAAAATAACGAAAAAATTATTGTAAACGAGAGAGTCGCAACCGACCTTGCAACCAAGGATTTTTATTACGACCTTCCCGAAGAGCTTATTGCGCAGTTCCCCTCGGCTGAACGTGATGGCTGCCGCCTTATGGTATTAAATAAGGAAAGCGGAAACGTTGAGCATAAGCATTTTTACGATATCATAGATTATCTTAACCCCGAGGATATGCTTGTGGTTAATTCCTCCAAGGTAATTCCTGCAAGGCTTCTTGGTCAAACGGACAAAACCGGCTCGGATATGGAGCTTCTTTTGCTTCGTATGCAGGATAGCGGAGAGTGGGAAACTCTTGTGCGTCCGGGAAAACGAGCAAAGGTAGGCGCGGGATTTTCCTTTGGCGGAATTCTTCACGCAACTGTCCAAGAGGTACTTCCCGACGGTAACCGAGTTGTTAAATTCGATTACGATACCGAAAAATATTCCTCGATTTACGAGGTTCTTGACATCGTTGGAAATATGCCCCTGCCGCCATATATTACAAAAAAGCTTGAAAACAAATCCGATTACCAAACGGTCTACGCAAAAGAGGAAGGCTCTGCCGCAGCCCCCACCGCAGGACTCCATTTCACCGATGCTCTTCTTGAAAAAATAAAAGCCAAAGGCGTAGGCTACGGAGAAGTGACTCTTCACGTAGGTCTTGGCACATTCCGCCCCGTAAAGGTTGAAAAGCTTGAAGAACACCATATGCACTCGGAATATTTCTATATAACAAAGGAAGTTTCCGACGAAATTAACCGCAGAAGAGAAGCAGGAGGCAGAATAATTGCCGTTGGCACTACCGCCTGCCGTGTTCTTGAAAGCGTAGCTACACCCGACGGTAAGCTTCGCCCCTATCGAGGTGAAACCGGTATCTTTATCTATCCCGGCTACAAATTCAAAGCCATAGATGCCCTCATAACCAACTTCCACCTCCCCGAATCCACCCTCATAATGCTCGTCAGCGCTCTTGCCGGCAAAGAAAATACTATGAACGCTTATAATGTAGCAGTGGGGGAGGGGTATCGATTCTTTTCCTTTGGCGACGCTATGCTGATTGTATAAATTGTGTGATACTTCGTTAAATCTTCGACTCGTTCAAATCGCCGTAGGCAACTACGGCTTCATTTCTCTCGCTTGATTTGCCTTGTCTCACGCAATTTCTCCAAATCAGCATCTGATTGTATAAATCGCTGTATGCTTCGTTGTCGGGTGACGCAGTCGGCTCGGAGTAGGTAACTACACCGTC
>JAZTXO010000040.1:0-6662 GCA_045636445.1 Eubacteriales bacterium
GCCACGATTTCCGCTACGTCGGAATTCTTTACTATTCCTCTCATGTGAGAGCCGCCGAAGTTTCCTGCTCCGACTACCGCAAATCTTACCTTTTTCTGTTCCATTTTTTAAACCTTTCTCTTGCTGTTTTTACAACTACAAATATGAAAACTTCATATTTTACAATACAAGTATACCATACGCATAGGTAAAAATCTTGCTATTTTAAAAAATATATTTGTGATTTTTATTCGATAATGTATTTCGGCTCAACGGGAATACCGCCCTTTGCCGCAGATTCAACTGCCGCAAGTCCTACGGCAACAGTTTTTGCTCCCTCGTAAACCGAACATTCAGGCTTTTTGTCGTTAAGGATACAGTCAACCATTTCCTTAATTTCAGCGCCGGTGTTATGGCCCTTGGGAATATAGTTGTAAATCTTTTCGGGATACATATGCTCACCGTTATCGGCAACAACGTGACGGTAAACGTAAATATCTCCGCTCTTGTTGTTGTGAATTATAGCAGAACCCTTTGTTCCGTAAACCGAGGTAGGCATCATATTGGGAACTTTTCCGCCAATGGAGCAGAATATCTTACCGATAGCTCCGGTTTCGGTTTCCATAATTGCAACTGTGGTGTCGTTTACCGGCCAATCGGTAAGCACCTTTTTGTTTGCAAATGCGGTGACCTTTGTAGGATTGCCTATCATCCAACGAAGAAGCTCGATTGCGTGGCAACCACCGCCTATAATGCCGTGGCGAAGCTTTACTGGGTCTCTTCTCCACTGGGCGTCAAGATATTCGTAATCGTGAGCGTAAGTGCCCTCAAAATAGAATATTTCACCGAGAATACCCGAGTCGATAATCTCCTTAAGCTTTACGTTAGCGTGGTTTTTACGGGAAACCTGACCTGTCATAAACTTAACGCCGCTTCTCTTTACTGCGTCAGCCATAGCCTGGCAGTCCTCAAGCGTCTGGGCAAGAGGCTTTTCGCAAAGAACGTTGAAGCCTGCGTCACAAGCCGCAACAGCGTGTTCTGCGTGAATCTGGTCGGGAGTTGCGAGAACAACGCAGTCAAATCCGCCATCCTCAAGCATTTTATAAAAATCTGTATAACGGCGTTTAACACCAAACATATCGCCTTTAAGATTAAGAACCTCTTCATTAATATCGCATATAGCCTCGATTTCGGCAATATCCTTGTTTTCAAGTATGCCTCTCATGTGAGTAACGCCAAAGTTGTTTACGCCGACAACGGCAAATTTAACCTTTTTCTGTTCCATGTCCCTGTTCCTCTTATCTTTTTTCGATGCCTTCGGCATCATAAATTCAGTATACATTTTACCAAAATAAAAGTCAATAGTTTTTAGATAAACACTTCAAAAAAGTGCATATTTCAGACTAATTTATGTATATAAAAATAAATGAGAAAAATAATAACGGCTTTATTTTTATTAAATTACTTGAAAAGAAGTTTTGTATATGTTATAATTGATTCGGGAAACAAAATTGAATATTTAATTTTCAGGTATTTTTATTATAGGCATAACTATACCTTTTTTTCTACGTACCAATTTCTTATTTGCCTCGGTAAAAGCGCAGGCTTCAATGAAATTGGTGCGTAGAAATACCTCAATATTCAGTTTTGTTTCCCGACAAACGAAGTTTGCGTTTTTCGGTGCGGTGACTTCGGTTGCCGCATCTTTTATTTTCGGGAGGCTACATGAAAAAGAGTGACAAGGGCATAGAGCGGGAGGTTGACAATCTCGGCAGAGTTGTGCTTCCTATTGAATTTAGAAAAAAGATGGGAATTGAGAGAAATTCAAGGGTTACTATCACAATGGAGGATGAGGGCGTTCTTATAAGAGCTGCCGACAGTGTTTGCTCTATGTGCAAAAGACAAGCGGAGCTTAATTTGGAGCTTGGACTTTGTGCCGAATGTATTGAAAGAGTAAAAAAATATAACGGATAACGGATTACGCCTTTTAGGTGCGGACGTGTGAAAAGGAGTACGAGAAAAACTCTCGTACTCCTTTTGCTTTTTTAGATAACACTCGAATTTTAGAATTACTTAATTATATCATTAAGAAAAAACTGAGCCAATCGCTGAAATTTAAAGCTTTTGACTCAGTCTTGTTTTTTATTTCGAATTAAACCTTAAGCACAAGTCCGAGAGGCTCGAGAGCCTTGCATACAGACTCGGTAGTGGGAGTAAGCTCCTGCTTTGTAAGCGTTCTCTCGCTCGATACGAAGGAGAAGCGGAAGGTTACTGCGGAAGTGCCGTCGGCAGTATAGACGTCCTTAAGAACAACGCCCGAAAGAAGGTCGCCTGCGGCAGCCTTTGCAGCCTTTACAAGCTCGTCGAACACTATTGCCGATACGTCTGCGGTAAAGGTCATATCAATGTCGATTGCGGGGAACTTTGACGGCTCGTTATACTTAACGTCACCGGGCTTTACCGAAGCAAAGGTCTCGGTAAGAATCTCGAAGAATGCAACAGCGCACTTCTTGTCGATATTATCAAGAACTACGGGGTGAGGAACCGAAAGGAAACCTACCTCAACTCCGTCAACCTTAACTGCAAAGCAGTTCGCAGGGTGGCAGAAATCATACTTTTCGGAAGCTACGAATTCGGGATTCTTATGGAGAATATCCATAACTATCTCGGCTACTATATCTCTCATACGAAGGAAGAGAGACTCTTCGGATTCGGACTTGGAGAATATTACAGCTCCAAGCTTATTCTTCTCGTCGCACTCGCCATTCTCACGAAGTCCCTCAACGGTATGGCCTATTTCAAAGATACCAAAGGTATCTGCATAAGCCTTGTTTTCCTTAACGAAGGAAAGAAGAGTGGGAATCATAGAAACGCGAAGATGGGTGTGATCGGGAGTCTGTGCGTTGATAATGCTTACGTTTTCGGGAGTCTCAATGCCAAGCTCGGCATTCTTTTTGGAATCGGACCAGATGTAGGAATGAACCTCGTGGAATCTATGGCTCTTAACCATAATATCCTTCATTCTGTCCTCGTCGTTCTTTATAACCTCTTTGCGAATGGGAATAAGAGGACTTACGGAGGTGAATATTTCGAAGTTGTCGTAGCCGTAAATACGGGTGATTTCCTCGATTATATCCGCCTTTATGGTAACGTCCTTGGTTGCTCTCCAAGAGGGAACGACAACCGAGAAATTATCGCCGTCAAGAGTTACCTTGAAGCCGAGGGCGGTGAGAGTTTTAACGATAGTCTCGTTTGAAATTTCAATTCCGGTGTAACGGTCAACGTACGCCTTTGTGAAATCAAGCTCTATTGTGGGATACTTTTTAACGTATGCGTCGGTAAAGGAAGAAATCACCTTAGCACCCTTGTCGCACTCAAAAAGCACCTGAAGAAGTCTCTCGGTAGCGAAGCGGCAAAGCTCGGGGTCGAGCATTTTCTCGTATCTCTGGGAAGCGTCGGTACGAAGTCCGAGTCTTGTGGTGGTCTTTCTTACAGAAACACCGTCAAAGGTTGCAGACTCAAGAAGAAGAGAGGTTGTTCCGTCCTCAATCTTGGAAGCATCGCCACCCATAACGCCTGCGATTGCAACGGGTTGGTTGTCCGAGGTAATCATAAGCATTTTGTCGTCGATATTTCTCTCTACTCCGTCAAGAGTTGCGAATTTGAAGCTTTCGGGGAAGGTCTGAACCTCAATTTTGTCAACCTTTGCGTTATCGAATGCGTGCATGGGCTGACCAAGCTCCATCATAACGTAGTTTGTAAGGTCGGCAAGGAAATTGATAGCACGGCTTCCGCAATAGAAGAGTCTTATTCTCATATTTGCGGGGCTGTATTTTCTTGTTACGTTCTCAACCTTGATAGCCGAATAACGCCATACAAGGTCGGTTGCCTTAACGTCAACGGCAACTGCGGGAAGATTTTTGAACTGCTCCACGTCGCAAAGCGCGGGGCATTTAAGCTCTCTGCTTGTCAGGGTTGCAAACTCTCTTGCCATACCGTAATGACTCCAGAGGTCGGGGCGGTTGGTAAGGGATTTGTTATCAACCTCAAAGATTATATCTTCAATATCGAAGATTTCCTTTATATCAGTACCGAGCTTTACTCCCTCGGGAAGGTCACGCTCGATATCCCAAATGCCGGAATTATCGTCGGAAAGTCCAAGCTCTGCCTCCGAGCAGCACATACCGTAGGACATATATCCGCCAACCTTACGGGGAGCGATAGTTATCTCGCCTACCCTGCCGCCAACGGTGGCAAGTGCTACGTGCATTCCTTCTCTTACGTTAGGAGCGCCGCAAACAATGTCAACTACCTCGTCGCCCTTATCAACTTTAAGAAGATGAAGCTTCTTCGAGTCGGGATGCTCGGCAACCGAGAGAATTTTCGCAACAACGATACCCGAAATATCGCTGCCCTTTTCAATTATATCCTCAACCTCTGCGGTAGAGAGTGTGAAATTCTTAATAAGCGTCTTTTTGTCAAGACCGGAAAGGTCAACAAAGTCGCCAATCCAATTCATAGATAAAAACATTTTTTATTAACCTTCCTTTCCTTAATTTGATTTGAACTGCGAAAGAGTCTTAAGGCTTCCGGAGTTAAAGTCACGTATATCCTTTACACCGTACTTCATCATCGCAAGTCTGGTAAGACCGAGACCGAATGCAAAGCCGGTATACTTTTCGGTGTCAATGCCGCCCTCTTTGAGAACGTTGGGGTGAATCATGCCGCAAGGACAAAGCTCAAGCCATCCGGAGTTTTTGCAGGAAGGACAACCCTCGCCGCCGCAGATAGCACAGTTAATGTCAAGCTCGAAGCCGGGTTCAACGAAGGGGAAGAAGCCGGGACGGAGTCTTACCTTAACGTCACGCTTGAACACCTCGGAAAGCATGGTTTTCATAAAGTAAATGAGGTTGGATATAGAAATGTTTTCGTCAATCATCATACCCTCAAGCTGGAAGAAGGTGTTTTCATGACAAGCGTCGATAGACTCGTTTCTAAAGCATCTTCCGGGGAAGATAGCTCTGAGAGGAGCGCCGTACTTTTTCATAATGTAATTCTGCGCTGCGGAGGTGTGAGTCTTAAGAAGCTGACCGTTATCAAGATAATATGTATCCTGCATATCTCTTGCGGGGTGGTGCTTAGGTATATTAAGAGCCTCGAAACAATGGTAATCGTCAACTATCTCGAAATAATTCTCGATAGTAAAGCCCATGGAAATAAACACCTCTTCAACCTCTCTTGGAGCAAGAGTTATGGGGTGGTATGAGCCAAACTCCTCTGCTGCGCGAAGGGTGGGGTTATATTTTTTCGCATTTCTTACCTTTGCGGCAATCTCCGCATTGCGAAGCGCCTCGGTAGCAGCGGCAATAGCCTCTTCAACCTCGGTTTTAAGAGTGTTGATAAGCTGACCGGCAGCCTTCTTATCCTCGGCAAAGCGAAGATTCTGCATAAGAGCAGCAACGTGACCTTTTTTACCGAGATATTCAACTCTGAGAGCCTCAAGGGCGTCTGCGCTTACCGCAGCCTCAAGAGCCAGGGCAAAGCTTTTTTTAAGCTCTTCGATTTTGTTTTGCATTTTTCTTTATTCCTTTCGGTTTTAAACGTCAAAAGATAAAATATTTTTACAACATTTAATTATATAGCAAATATGCCGATTTGTCAATGATTTTTCCACGGAATTACCGATAAAATCTTCGAAAAGTAAGAGCTGCCGCAAAATGCAGCAGCTCAAAAAGCCTATTTCATTTCCGGAATGTAATCTTTTTTCAGGATTTTTACAGAAACATCGTCAAAATAATTTACACCGGCGCGAGTAGTATCGTGCTCAATAGTGACGTGGGTAAAATCGTAGTCTAAGCTTCCGTTATGGAATTTTCCGTCAGCTATACACTGCATACCGTTACCGTCGCCCACATCAACGAATATCTTTGCCATAGTGGTCTCGTCAGTACCTCCGCGATACAGCTCCACTCTGAGGGTGAACCAACCGTTAAGCGGTAGGCTGTCGGCAGCAAGAGCATCCGAGAACATAGTTTGACCGCCGTTTGAGGAGCTGCCTGTTCCCGAAGCGTTATTTTCTCTCAGCTGGAAGGTTGCGCCGTTTTTCTGATAGAGGTAAAGTCCGAAAACGCTCTTTTTCGAACCGGAGGAATTTTTGCCCATAAAGTAGATGAAATGGGTATCGTACTGCACCTTTGACGAATACATTTTCATCTCAAATACTACGCAGCTTCCGCCTTCCTCGACAGAAGAGGGAGTTACTTTCGTGCTAGGCTCGGCGCTGCTCTTTACCTTCATTACCTTGAGTACCTTGTTTACAGCTCTCGTAGGATCGCTGACAAGCGAGAAGGTGGTAGCCGTGCCAACATAGGAATTCATATCCTCAACCCTATCTGCATCAAGAGTGACTACTCCGCCCGATGCGTTGCGGTACGCAAAGGTGGTTGTGAGATATTTGGTGTTGAAGCCTTCACCCTCGAAATCGGCGACAGGCTTGTCGGCAAGCTCGGGTATTTCGGAAAAAGCAAAGCTCTTATCGATTCTTGAAAGCGAAATGTCGTCAAAGTAGACCGTTCCCGCCCGGTTTGAGGTATGCGCTATCGATACGTGAGAAAAATCGTTGTCAAGTAAGAACAGCGAATAGTTGTTTGCGTCCGCAACGCACTCAAGCACAGCGCCCTCCG
>JAZTXO010000041.1:0-13818 GCA_045636445.1 Eubacteriales bacterium
TCCGACTTGAGCGCCGCAACTCTTATTGGTGGTATCCTATCCTTATTGACCTCAACGTTGTGAGCATAACCGCAAAGGAATTTATAAAGGAGCTTATCGGCATGGGTATCCCCTGCAGCGGTATTCTCTGGCCCGAGAGCTATCTTGAGCAGGCTTACCAGGACGGCGTAGGCTTCGGTGATGCGCAGTTCCCCTTCAAGTCCAAGGAATACACCGATCCCAAGACTGTTGATTACTCTAAGGTTGTTTGCCCTGTTGCAAGATCCCTTCGTGATCAGACCGTTTCTCTCTTCCTTCATCCCTCGTGGGAAAAGGAGCACATCGAGAAGGTTATCGACGCTATCAAGGTAGTTATCGCTAAGCATTCGAAGTAATTATTTGCATAATAAAAAAGGAGCGAGAAATCGCTCCTTTTTTTTATCGATATAGGCTTTAGGTTCTTGGTATTTTCATCGTCCGCCATAGGCTGCCCCTCTTTTAACAATTTTGGAGAAAACTTTCGACGGGGATTACTTATCGAGATGCTTAAAAATTTCTGCCCAAACTTCATCGTCTTGGGCGGTCATTCTATGCCAATCGAAGGAATTTTTAAACTCTGTTTGTTGCTTTTCGGTTTCAAGCAGTTTTTTTCTTTTCAGCTTCTTATAGGTCTTGAAAAACGCATCCTTATATCTTACCGCATCAGCAGTATAATGAGGATTGTGGATTTTTCCATTCACGAGAAGAAAATCAACATTCGGCACATCTTTTAAGGCAGAATGAAGTTTATCGTATTGTTTTATACTAACAGTACCATCGTCACGCGAATGAATAATCATAGTTTTTACCGAGGTTTTAGACAGAGTTTCAATTGCACTTGCATTAACGTAATCGGGAGACTCCTTTTCCTCTATGGAGAAAATCAAATCTCTCGTTTTTTTAGCTATCGAAGGTATCAGTTGCTCCTGCATATCTCTCACAGAGGAAAATCCCGAAATTGCAACGATATGAGTCAAATCGGGATGATATGCGGGGATATTCAAGGTTGAATAGCCGCCACGGCTATGACCGACAACTGCAATTTTTTTGTCGGGAAAATCCGCCTTTAAGGATTTTATACAAAAATCAAGATCGGAAAGAGAGGTGACAAATCCGCCTATTCCCTCGCCCTCTGAATTTGTACATCCGGTGTGGTCAAATGAATATACGGTATATCCTGCGGCAGCAATCGTCTCAATTTCCCTAAAATATGCTCTGTGACCAACGGAAAGCCCGTGATCAAACACTATAATTCTTTCGGTATCAGCTCCGTCGTAGCTGAAAAACCAACCGCGAAGAAGCTCGCCCTTATTATTTTTAAAATTATACTCCTTCTTACGAAGTCCCGGAAAATCGGCTTCGGAAAAATAGAATATACTGCCTTCTATATCGTGACGGGAAAAGAGAGTGCTTCGATATATTTTTTCTAGTCTCTTTTTTAAAAACATAAATTAATCCTTACGCCTTTCAGCAAGAGAATTGTGATAGGTTTTGTAAAATTCCTCGTATTTGCCCTCATCGAGAGCATCACGAATCTTCTGCATAAGCTCATTATAGAAGTAAAGGTTGTGAAGAACGGCAAGTCGCATTCCAAGAGCCTCTCTCGCCTTGAAAAGATGACGGATATAGCTTCTTGAATAATTCTTACAAGCAGGACATCCGCACTCCTCGGCGATAGGTCTTTCGTCCTCGGCATATTTTTCGTTAAGAAGATTGATTTTACCCTTCCAGGTAAAGAGGTTACCGTGACGGGCATTTCTTGAGGGCATAACGCAATCGAAGAAATCAACCCCACGATATACCGCTTCAACGATATTCTGGGGCGTACCAACACCCATAAGGTATCTTGGCTTATCTTCGGGCATATACGGCTCTACGGTTTCGATTATGTGATACATAACGTCCGCTTCCTCACCCACGGCAAGACCACCGATAGCATAGCCGTCGCACTCAATCTCTCTTATAGCCTTCATATTCTCAATACGAAGGTCTTCGTAAGTTCCGCCTTGGTTTATACCGAAGAGAAGCTGATTTTTATTAACAGTACCCGGAAGAGAATTAAGTCTGTCCATCTCGTCACGGCAACGCTTAAGCCATCTTATGGTTCTTTCGTGAGACGCTTTAACGTATTGATAAGGAGCAGGGTTTTCAACGCACTCGTCAAACGCCATAGCGATAGTCGAGCCAAGGTTAGACTGTATCTGCATCGACTCTTCGGGGCCCATAAATATACGTTTTCCGTCCATGTGAGAGTTAAAGGTTACACCCTCCTCGGTTATCTTGCGAAGCTTTGCAAGAGAGAAAACCTGGAATCCGCCGGAGTCGGTAAGAACAGGTCTTTGCCAATTAAAGAACTTGTGAAGTCCGCCCATTCTGCGGATAAGCTCGTCACCGGGACGAATATGCAAATGATAGGTATTGGAAAGCTCCACCTGACAATTAACCTCTTCGAGGTCACGTGTGGAAATACCGCCTTTAATTGCGGCAGAAGTACCAACGTTCATAAAAACGGGGGTTTCGATAGTGCCGTGTACCGTTTCAAAGCGTCCTCGACGTGCTTTCCCCTCTTGTTTAAGTAATGTAAATTTAGCCATTATATTTTTCCTTATTTTATTCTGTCAAACTGTCTGTCAAGCTCGTTTTTCGTTAATTTATAAGCAACGGGTCTGCCGTGAGGACAAACGGTTATATCGGGCAGCGAAAGCAGCTTTGTAACAAGCCATTCGATTATGGCTCTGTCGTATTTTCTGCCACCCTTGATAGCCGCTTTACAGGCTACCTGATAAAGAGCCTTTTCACGTCTGATTTTTTCGCTTATTTCCGGGTTACCCCTGCCCTCGTTGATTTCATCAAGCATTCTGACGAAAAGAGCTTCCGCATCCATAGAGCCTACCGCATCGGGAATTGCCGAAATATCAACATATCCTTTGCCGAGAGTAAACTCAAATCCTACCGAATTAAGCTCACTTTCATATTCCTCTGCCGCAGCGCACTCATCGGGAGAGAGTCTTACCGTAAGAGGAAGAATAAGACTTTGAGAAGCAACTCTTCCGTCGCTCTCGCTTATGGCTTTAAGTTCTTCGAATATTACTCTTTCGTGAGCTGCATGCTTGTCGATTACCAGAAGCGCCCCCTCGTACTCGCAAAGAACGTAGCAATCAAAGACTTCGCCTATAATTTTATATTCGATAGGACATTTTTCTTCGATTTTAATTTCGGGTTTTGCATCGGGTATATTTTCTGTACTCGGCGCGGGAGAATAATACGCATCTGCTCTTGCTTTTGAATATTTTTCAAGAAGGGAAACCGAATCCTTGGGAGTCATAACAGAGGAACTCGACTTAGAAAATTCGACATTTCCTTTATATTCAGGCTTTTTTTCTGTTTTTGAAAAATTCTCGCCTGCTCCGCTTGCTACACGAAGAGACTGTGTGGGAATTTGTTTCTTTTCTTCGTTAACTTTCAAGCTTTCTGCTGTGATTTGCGGCTTTTCTTCGTTAACTTTCAAGCTTTCCGCTGTGATTTGCGGCTTTGTTTCGCTAACTTTCAAGCTTTCTGCTGTAATTTGCGGCTTCGGCTCGGCTGACTTTGTATAGACGGGAGTATTAAGAATAGAAATCTGTTCTCCCTTGGTATCCTGACCGATGGGAACGAAAGCACCCATAGGATTTCTCTCGCTCTTTTTGGAAAGATTTATTTCAGGGCGGTATTCGTAGTCCTCGATAGCACGTTTTACGGTATAGTAAACCGTTTCGAATATAGGCTGTTCGTTTGCAAACTTGACCTCAAGCTTTGCAGGGTGAACGTTTACGTCAACGAGAGTGGGATTTATTTCAATAAATAATACGCAAACGGGAAACGCTTCGGGTGCTATATATGACGTAAATGCCTTTTCAATAGCCGCCATAGCCGTAAGGCATTTTACGTATCTTCCGTTTATAAAAACGTTTTCAAGATTTCTGTTTTTCCTTACGTTATCGCTTCTTCCGATATAACCGTGAACCTTAACACCGTTTGCAGTTCCCGAAGCTTCAATAAGCTTTGAGGAAAAATCCTTGCCGAAAACTGCATATATCGTGTTCAAAAGATTTCCGTCACCCGGAGTTTTGAAGCGTTCCTCACCGTCAATAAGAAGCTGGATTGAAATGTCGGGACGGGATAGAGCCACCTTTTCCATAAGAGCTGAAACGTTCATAGCCTCGGTTGAGTCCTTTTTCAAGAACTTACGTCTTGCGGGAACGTTATAAAAGAGGTTTTCTACAACCACAGTAGTTCCGTCGGCTGTGCCTACCTCGGATATATCAATGATATTTCCGCCCTCGGAAACCAGCATAGAACCCTCGGTTGCGTCCTTGGTTTTCGTTATAATAGTAACGTTTGAAACCGAGGAAATCGCAGCAAGAGCCTCTCCGCGGAAGCCGAGAGTCGATATCATATCAAGATCGTCTCTGTTCTTTATCTTGCTCGTAGCGTGACGCTTTATTGATACGGGAAGATCTTCTCTTGACATACCGCATCCGTTATCCGAAACACGAATAAGAGCGACACCGCCACGCTTTATTTCCGCAACAATGCTCGTAGCTCCCGAATCTATTGAATTTTCTATAAGCTCTTTAACAACCGACGAGGGGCGTTCAACCACCTCGCCTGCGGCGATAAGGTTAGCTATTTCAAAATCCAGAACGTTTATTTTTCCCATTTTTAATCCTTAAGACAATAATTTTTTATACTCGAAGAGAGCGTTCATAGCCTCGATAGGAGTAAGTGTGTTAATATCAAGCGCTCGTATTTTATCGGCAACCTCGGAATCAACTCCCGAAACAAGCTGAGAGAAGAGGTCGGGTGCATCATCGGTATTGTGGTGACGAACTTCCTTTTGGGGAGTAGTTCCCGACTCTATACCGGAAAGTATTTCTCTTGCACGCTTTACAACCTCGGAGGGAACGCCTGCAAGCTTTGCAACCTCAATACCGTAGGAATCGTCTGTTCCTCCGCGAACGATTTTACGAAGGAAGGTTATACTGTCGCCACGCTTTTTTGCAGCGATGTTGTAGTTTACAATTCCAGGGAACTCATCTTCCATATCCGTAAGCTCGTGATAATGAGTTGCGAAGAGAGTTTTTGCTCCGATTTTCTTGGAATAGGTATATTCAACAACCGCACGGGCTATGGACATACCGTCAAAGGTGCTTGTACCTCTTCCAACCTCGTCGTAAATAATGAGAGAACGCTGGGTAGCATTCTTAAGTATCGTTGCAACCTCGCTCATTTCAAGCATAAAGGTTGACTGTCCCGAAGCCAAATCATCAGAAGCTCCGACACGGGTAAAGAGCTTATCAACTATACCTATACGCGCTTCCCTTGCAGGAACAAAAGAGCCAATCTGCGCCATAAGCACGATTATAGCAACCTGACGCATATAAGTGGATTTACCAGCCATATTAGGACCGGTTATTATCATAACCTTATTCGCCGAAGTATCAAGAGTTGTATCGTTGGGAACGAAATAGCTGTCTGAAACGAATCTTTCAACAACCGGATGACGTCCGTCCTTTATATGTATTTCCGAAGAAAGGTCAACCTCGGGACAAACGTAATTATTCTTCCCCGCAACATCCGCAAGAGAGCGATAAACGTCAATTTCGGCAACAAGCGCAGCGCTTTCACGTATTCTTTCCATATTATCGGCAATAAGCGCGCGAAGGCTGTCGAATATTTCAAATTCAAGAGCAACAAGCTTTTCGTCTGCCGTAAGAATTGATATTTCCATTTCCTTCAGCTCTTGAGTAATATATCTTTCGCAGTTTGTAAGAGTCTGCTTACGTATAAATCTGTCCGGCACGTCGTTAACAAAGGATTTTGACACTTCGATATAATATCCGAACACCTTATTATAGGCAACCTTCAAGGTTTTAATTCCGGTTTCTTCCTTCTCTCTTTGCTCGATTGACGCCATAATGTCCTTGCCGCCGTTTTTAACCGAACGATAATAATCTATATCCGCACTAAACCCGTCACGAATCATTCCTCCCTCACGAACCGTAATAGGAGGCGAGTCCGCAATAGCTCTCGACAGAAGGTCTCCTATGTCGTCAAGAGTATCAAGATTACGGACTATATTTTTAAAGGTATCCGAAGGAAACTCCGAAATAATGGCTTTAATTTCAGGCAGTTTGGAAATACTCTGACCGATAGCCTTGAGGTCACGGGCGTTTGCAGTGCCGTAAACCGCCTTGGCGGTAAGTCTTTCCATATCAAGCATTTCGGAAAGAAGCTCGCCTAAAGCATCCCTTTCCCTCTTTGAAGAAAGGATATCGCGAACAGCACTCTGCCTATGAGATATTTTTGCAGGATCTAAAAGGGGGCGAAGTATCCAGGATCTTAAAAGTCTTGCGCCCATAGCCGTCTTGGTTTTATCAAGCACCCAAAGAAGCGAACCTCTTTTATCCTTAAGACGCATAGCCTCCACAAGCTCAAGGTTACGCTGTGTATTCAAGTCAATCTCGAGATACTGACCTCTTGAATAGACGTTTACACCTCTTGCAAAAGCAACGTCGGTTTTCTGAGTCTGCTGAATATAGGAAAGAAGCGCTCCCACCGCCATAAGAAGTCCGGGCTCGGAAAGCTTGTCCTTTTCCCCCGGCAAAACGCTGAGAATTCTTGCCCTTGCGCCGTCATAAGAGAAAAGTCTTTCCGAAGCGTCGGTGATAAGGGAAGAAAATCTATCCTTCGCAAAATCACAAAGCTCACGGCAATCATCAGCCTTCAGGTTAAGAAGGATTTCCGAGGGCTTATAAGCGCCTATTTCATTTTTCAAAAGAGAAAGAAGATTGTTCCCTGAAAGATAGGTTGCCGAAATTTCACCGGTTGTTATATCGGCTACTGCAACACCGGCATTTTCCCTCTCAAGGAATATCGCCATAAGAAAGTTATTCTGCCCCTCGGTAAGAAGAGAAGAATCGGTTATAGTACCCGGTGTTATTACACGGGTAACCTCTCTTTTCACAAGACCTACGGTAGCTTTCGGGTCGCTTACCTGCTCACAGATCGCAACCTTAATTCCCTTTTCTACAAGTCTGCCAACGTAAACATCCGACTTATGGAATGGTACGCCGCACATTGCCGCGCGTTTACCGTTACCGCAATCTCTTCCCGTTAAAGTAAGCTCAAGCTCTCTTGAAGCAATTACGGCATCCTCGAAAAAGCACTCGTAAAAATCACCGAGTCTGTACATAAGAATAAAATCCTCGTACTCCGCCTTAACGTCAAGATATTGCTGCATCATCGGTGTAACCGATTGAAGCTCACTTCTGTTTTCTATTACTTCTGTTGCCATTGTGGCCCTCCGAAAAGCTTATTAATTAGGTAATATTAGTGACAACCCGAGCAGGTAGAGCAATCGTGTGTGCATTTTTCGGGACGCTCACCTGTAATACAGAACTTTATTTCGGCATTAACCTCTGCCATAAGAGCGTTCATAGCCTGCTGAGCCTCGCTGAACGCAATATAAAGGGGATGCTTTGATATTTCTGCCGAAAGCTCCTCGATTCTTGCGCGAAGATCGGCAACTGCACGCTGATCTATTTCCTCGGATTTTTTGGAAAACTCCTGACCGAGAAGCATTCTGTCAGCTTCGTATTCGTTCATTTTATCCTGAAGCGCCGCATCGGACTGAAAAGCGCCCTTTGCTGCCTCAAGATTTTTAATTTCATCGCTCTTTGCAATTTCATCTCCGAGTGCATGAGCAAGTTCGATTATTTTTGTCATTTTTTTATCCTCTTTTCTTTATTTTTCCTCAGCGCCTATTAAATCAAAGCCGCCTATTTTGTTTATCTTAATGTTTTTAAATTCACCGATTTCGCACTTTTCCGCAGTAAAATGCACAAGCTTGTTGGTATCGGTTCTTCCGCTGTAAACGGTTCTTCCCTCTCGCATCTCAAAAGAATCAACAAGTACCCTTACGGTCTTTTCAAGGTACGGGCGGTTTGAGTCATAGGATATTTCATCCTGCATAGCGAAAAGTTTGCTTAATCTTTCGCTTTTTATATCCTCCGCCACCTGGTCGTCCATTTCGGCAGCACGTGTTCCCTCTCTTTTCGAGTAGATAAAGGCGAAAACGCTGTCAAACCTAGCCTTCTTTAGTACTGCGAGGGTTTGCTCAAAGTCCTCTTCACTCTCTCCCGGGAAGCCTACGATAACGTCGGTAGAAAGGGCAATACCCGGTATGTTTTCACGAAGCTTCTCCACAATCGAAAGAAATCTTTCGGAAGTATAGGTACGATTCATTTTGCGAAGCACCTTGTCGCTGCCCGACTGGAGAGGAAGATGGAAATACGGAGCTATCTTCTCTCTGTATTTTGCCATAACAGAGATAAGTTTATCCGATGTGTCCTTGGGATGGCTTGTCATAAATCTTATAAGGAAATCTCCCTCTATCAGAGCAATTCTTTCAAGCAGCTCGGGAAAATCAATATCCGATTTATAAGAATTTACATTCTGCCCAAGAAGAGTTATTTCCCTTGTGCCGTTTTTGACAAGCGAACGGCATTCCTCAATTATCTCCCTACTGTCTCTGCTTCTTTCCCTGCCTCTAACGTAAGGAACTATACAGTAGGTGCAAAAATTATTACAGCCGTACATTATTGAAACGTATGCCTTATGATTATGAGTACGAACCGCACAGACGCCTTCAACGATATCACCTTTATCCATACCGAAAACAAAGCTTCTCTTCCTCTCACAAAGATAACTTAACACCGCTTCGGGAAGCTTATGAAGCATATTAGGCTCAAGAGTAAAGCTTACGTAATGGAAATTCTTCTTTAGGCTTTCTTTTACATGCTCCTCCGCAGCCATACATCCAACGACACCGAGAATAAAATCGGGATTTGCCTTTTTCCTTGCCTTAAAAGAGCCGAGCAAGGAAAGGGCCTTCATTTCGGCATGAGCGCGGATAGCGCAGGTGTTTACTACAACCAAATCGGCGCAAGAAGCGTCGGTTGCGGGAGTATAACCCATCATTTCAGCCATTGCGCGTATTTTTTCGCTATCAGCCTCGTTTTGCTGACAACCGAATGTATAAACATAATATTTTTTATGCTGTTCCAGCACAATATTGCGGACAGCCCGGCAGGCGCTAGACGTGCCTGTTTGTTCTACGTTATAAATCATATATCAGTAATTCTCTTTGCAAGTTTTTCGGGAGAAAGTCCGACGAAATCGTAGAGGTCGCACCTCTCGGTAGGAGAGGCAAAATTATCATCAATAGCGGCAATTGAATATTTCACACCGCCAAAGTCAAAGCCCGACTCGAGAAGACCGTTTTCGAGGCTAAGAGCAGCTCCGCCGCATTTTATTCCCTCTTCGGCAAAAACAAAGTGCTTTACGCTCTTCGAAAGAGTCATAACAAGCTCCAAAAGAGCCTTATTCGGCTTTATACACTCTACTAAAATTATTCCGCAAGAGTATCCTTTCTCCTCAACAATCCTCTTCGCCTCGTAAACGTTTGAAAGAATCGAGCCGTAGGTTATGAAAATGAAAGAAGGTGCATTTTTCGGGTCAAAATCAACAAGAGGCGAAAAGCCGTCGCCAACTCTCCGAAATTTTGAAACAACCTCGGTGTTTTCGGCTGCGTTAGGGTATCTTATTGCAATAGGATTAGCAACATTCATGCTATATCGGAGCATTTTTCTTAAGGAACCGTAGCTTGAAGGAGCGTAAATTTCCGTACCCGGTATTGCAGACAGAAGGGACACGTCAAATATTCCGTGATGAGTAGCTCCGTCACCTATGGAAAGACCTGCTCTGTCAATAACAAGCTTCACTGGGAGCGATTGGAGTGCAATATCGTGAATTACACTGTCGTATCCTCTTTGCAGGAATGTAGAATATATCGCAGTATAAGGAAGCAGCTTATTTGCGGCAAGGGCGGCCGAGAAGGTCAATGCGTGAGGCTCGGCTATGCCAACGTCAAAATATCTTGTTGCGAACCTTTCGCCAAAACGGTCAAGTCCCGTACCTATTCCCATAGCTGCGGTAACCGCAACTATACGCTCGTCTTCCTCTGCCATAGAAATAAGCTCGGTGGCAAAGTTTGAGTTAAAGCTTTCGCCCTTTTTGGTAGAGCTTACGCTATGATAGCCGTCGGGAGAATTTTCCGCAACGTCAAATCCCTTTCCCTTAACCGTTCTGAAATGAACGACAACCGTTTTGTCTAGCTCTGAAGCAAGCTTCAAAGCATCATACGCCTTTTCGTAATCGTTACCGTCAATAGGGCCCATATAGAAAAGTCCAAGCTCTTCAAAGTAATTTTTAGAGTAAACAAGACGCTTTACCGCATTTTTAACAGCTGTAATAATCGCCTTTACGCCCTTTCCGAGAAGGGGAATTTTGTGAAGGAAGTTGTTTGTCCCCGCTTTAAAGCGTATATATTTTTTTGATGCCCTTACTCTGGAAATATAAGAGGCAAACGTTCCCTTATTAGGGGATATGGACATTCCGTTTTCATTAAGAATTATAATCAGCGGCAGGTCGCTTTTACAGTTATTTAGAGCCTCGTGTATCATACCGCCGGTATAAGCTCCGTCGCCGAGGACGCATACGGTATGCCTTTTTTCGCCTTTGATTTTATCAGCTTCGGCAAAACCTAAAGCCGCAGAAACCGAGGTTGACGAATGACCTGCTCCAAAGGGGTCGTGCTCACTTTCTCTGCGAAGGGTAAAGCCGGAAAGTCCTCCCGGTACACGAAGGAATTCGAAGCTATCGCGTCGTCCTGTTATAAGCTTATGAACGTACGCCTGATGGCCCACGTCAAAAATGATATGGTCTCTCGGAGAGTCAAAAACTTTATGAATGGCAAGTGTTAATTCAACGACTCCAAGATTCGATGCAAGGTGACCGCCGTTTTTGTTTACCGCATCTATTAAAAATTCTCGAATTTCACCGCAAAGCTCGGGAATAGACTCGTCAGGCAGAGCTTTCAGGTCGCCAGGAGAATTGATTTTTTCAAGAAGCTCATATTTCATCATATTGCAGCTCCTTTCGACTTCGGAGAAGAACCGATATGCTTCATATATGCACGGTAAAAAGCAGAATAATCGCCAAATCCAACCATATATGCAGCATGAGACGCTTTTTCACCCGACTCAATAAGACGCTTTGCGTAAAGAACACGCTTAAGGTTTATATAGTTGTGAATAGAAGTTCCGCTTTGACGCTTAAAGGCACGGCAAAGATAGTATTTGCTGACAAAAAAACGGTGAGCAAGAAGTTCAAGGCTTAAATCCGAGCGTATATTTTCGTTAATATACTTTGTAACTCTGAAAACAAGTCCGTTTTCGGGCAAGGCGAGCCTCTCGCCTCGTGATGCGGAAAGAAGAGCGAGGATCTGGCATATAACGGAAGATGCGAAAACAGCCCCCTCGCATTTCGGAAGCGCAGAGGCAGCCTTAAAGGAATCAACAAGAGTTCCAAGCTCTCCGCAAAGCAAATTGCTTCCGTAGGAAACGCTCCCATATTCTTCACTTCCAAATATAGATTCAAGCATTTTCCCACCATCTAAAGAGAGCGAAGTCTCGCTGAAGCCAAGAGACAAAATATGGGTTTCGGTATCCTTGCTTGATTCGATAGCTTTAAATTCAAAGGGGCGAGTCAAAAGAACAAAGCCTTTACTAAAGCTAATTTCCTTTCCCTCAAGAATATATTTTCCATTCCCCGAAATAGTGTAAAGTATTTCATATTTCTCGGAGCAGACAGATAGCGGCTCTATGGAGTCAGGTATAGGATAATATTCCTGGACTAAAATAGTTCCGAAATCATAAAAAATCACATCTTTCATATCTGTCACCCTCCTTAAAATATTTTTATCAATATATTTTATCACAAAAAAGCAATTTTTGCAATACCCTATTTTAAAAGAAATTTGCGTTTATCCACGAAAGTAAAAATATGATTAATATTTTGAATTCTCGGTTTACATTTTAGAAAAAGTATGCTATAATATTTGAATGTAAGCATGGACAAGAAAAAAACGGAGGCTTTATGAAAGCGTTAAAACATATTTTCTTACTTTTAGTTTCGTTAATCTTTGCCCTTTCACTCGTTTCCTGCGGAAATGATGATAGCGGCAACACAGACGACAATAGTGCTTCGGACACCGAATTTGTATATAAGTTAAACGACCTTGGAGAAGCGACCATTGTTCGATACAAGTCAAAAAATACAAGCGTTATTGTACCCAATGAAATCGAAGGACATCCGGTAACGGCTATTTCGGACAGTGCATTTTTCAACAATACCGTAATCACCGACATAACTCTCCCCGCAGGAATAATTAAAATCGGAAAATCTGCATTTGAGGGTTGCTCGTCGCTGAAGAATATAAATATACCGAAATCGGTTGAGTTGGTTTCGGAAAAAGCCTTTTATAATTGTGTAAAGCTTGAGAATCTTACAATAGAATCGGGTTCTGCCCTAAAAGAAATTGGCGAAAATGCATTTTACGCCTGTCGTTCATTAACGACCAGCGAACACGACAACGCTAACTACCTCGCAGTTGGAGAATCTCCTTATACCATTTTGCTCTCGGCAACCAATACGTCTATCACCTCCGCAACAATCCATCCTGACACAAAAATTATAAATTCAAACGCATTCGCAAAATGCTCTTCCCTTACTGAAATTGAAATTCCAAAAAACGTTGATTTTATAGGAAACAGTGCATTTTACGGCTGCACAAAGCTTGATACCATTTATTTTAATGCAGTATCAATGCGTGACCTCACCGAAAGCTCTGCACTTTTTGAACGAACTGCAACCACAAGTATTGTAATGACCGTACACATCGGCGAGGACGTAACCAGAATACCTGCGTATTTTATGTGCGGCACATCGAGACTCAGATACATAAGATTTGTTGAAAACGCAAAATGTGAAAGTATCGGCAAAGCAGCTTTTAAGGATACTCCCATTGTTGAGATTGCCCTTCCAAAAGCACTGAAAACTATTGAGGACTCGGCCTTTGCAGATTGCAGTTACATCGAAGAAATAAAACTCAACTCCGAAAATCTTAACGACTTCACCCCAAACAATGCTGTTTTCAGCGGTGCGGGTGAAAACAGCGGCGGTATAAAGCTTACCCTCGGAAGAAGTGCAAAGCGTATTCCCGCATATTTCTGCACATCGTTAAACCGTTCTCTTTACGAAGTAAAATTTGAGGACAATTCAATCACCTGCACCTTTGGTAAAAATGCGTTCCTCGACTGTAACAGCATTTTAAAGGTTGATGTAACAAGCCGTAAGGGATGGTGCGAATCCACCTTTGAAAACGAATACTCCAATCCTCTCTCATACGGAAACGCAATACTTTACGTTAATAACAAATCGGTTACCGAAGGCTTTGCTCTTACAGAAAAAATTGATTTCATTGCCGACTATGCTTTTATCGGCTATAAAAACATGGAAAAAATAATCATACCTAAAACCGTTTCATACATTGGAACAAAGGCGTTTTACGGTGTGGATGATCTTAACCATATTTATTGGTCGGGTAACGAAGCTGAATGGAATGTTCTTGAAATAAGAAACGGAAATTCCGTTATTGATACCGGTATAATCTATTTCTACAGAGACGAAAATCTTGGTGTGCCTACCGTGGCGGGTAATTACTGGTATCTTGGAGCAGACGGAACTCCTTACGTCTGGAGAAACGTTGTTACTGACTAATCTTATGTTTAGTATTCTTTAAATCATCCTCATCCACCAACTTCGTTGGTCCCCCTTCCCCTATCTTGGGGAAGGCTT
>JAZTXO010000042.1:0-57782 GCA_045636445.1 Eubacteriales bacterium
CTGTAAGTGGTCAAGATAGTGGCCAAGATAGTGGTCAAGATAGTGGTCAAGATAGAATACAAATGCTTTTAGATTATTGTTCTACCCCTCGTTCACGTGATGAAATGCAACGTTTTTGCGGCATTGCATCTCGTGACTATTTTAGGACAAAGATTTTAAAACCTTTGCTTGATTCTGAAAAACTTAACCGAACTATTCCAGATAAACCTAATAGCAAAAATCAAAAATACATTAAAGCATAAGCTTCAGCCTGCGGAATTGAAAGCCGCAGGCTTTTTACATAACGATACCGACATCCGGATTCTTCCAAGTTTCTTCCGAAATAACGTTGTCGAGATCTATATCCGAGTCGGCAACGTTTGTCTTTTTGAAGGCGGTTTCATCGAAGCACGAGTTGTGAAAATGGGAGTTGAACAGATCGCATTTATCGAGCACCGCATGAGCGAAATTCGCGTGGTAACCTATCACCTGACTGAGGTTGCATCTATGCAGTTCAGCACCTCGGAATACCGCCTCATCCATCGTGGTATAAGAGAGATTAGTGTCCATAATTTTTGCATCTGTCATATCCGCAAAATTAAGCTCTGCGCTTGTTAAAATACAGTTCTCAATAACGCATCCGTTGAACACAGCACTGTTCAAATTCACGTCAGCAAGGTTTTTATTTCTTATGTGGCAGTTGCTAAAATCTGCTTTCTCACCGCCCTCTTCATCGTCCAGCCACAGCAGATGCTTTGCGCATTTAAGCCGTATTTCCTGGTCGGAAAGCTCCACCTTATCATCGGTAGATATGACCTCTTTTTCTTCTTCACCAGTCACCCATTTTCTGTAGTCCTCGTCGCTGCAATATCCGGCTAACATGTAGGAAAAGTCTTTTACCCTTTCGGCATCGCAACCGGACAGAGCTATCTGCACACCGTAATCGCCTTCGAAGATTCTCACGACCTTTGCCGAGAGAACGTCTGCCCAATCTCTCTTGCCTTGCTCTGTCAGTGTGTCCTGATTTAATTCCACGATTGTCGCAAGCTCGTGTTCTACGTCATCGTCAACCAGGTGCACATCCTCGAGGTTGCAACCGATAAGAGAGAACAATGTCATCAGCCTTTCTTCTCTTGTTGCGCTCTCGGGAACCTCATTCAGATACTCGGTTATCTCGATTGCATCCTCGGAAGCAATTATCTCATCCACCTCTTCACGGCTTTCAAGCTCTTCAATGATCAGCTCACCGATGCCGTTTTCTTTGGTGACCGTGAGATCGAAATGCTCCTTGATATCGTCGAAGCCTATGTACCAATTTCCTTTATCAAGTTCACCGAATCTTCCCTCGATTATCTCGTCAACGATTTCCTTGATCTGCTTCTTAAGCATCGGCTTTGCATAGGGTAAAAACGAGCTGTATCTTGCGTAATGCGCACCCTCGCTGTTCACGAGAATTCCGTCTTCACTCTCGGAATTTAGAACGAGAAGAGAGTCGGCATATCCGTCTTCCCTTACGCATAGCATGTCAGCATATCTTTCTATAAACGAATAGTCATCAAGCAAATGTTTTGAGAAATGATCAAAATGTGACTGCTTCAAGGTTGTCACAGCCACTACTCGAAATTTATCGAGGAACATCTCTTGATCTTTTCTTCGAAATTGCGTTGTACCTTTCATTGTTTTTCCTTTCTGTGTTATGAATATATCGAGCCGAATTGCTCTCGTTCCTCTTCCGTAAAGGTTACAGAGAAGGCATTTTCTACGTTTGTCAAAACGTCTGTTTCTTCGCTTTGGTTCAGAAAGCATTCGGCATACCTTTGATAGAAGTCTTCCTCGGCTTCTTTTCCCGCAAGGCAAGAAATAAAGATTGTTTTTGCCTTGGATGCATCGGTAAGTGTGAGTCCGTTCTCAAGAAATACTCTGTCTATCTCCGCAAGTTCGTCCTCGTATGCTTCTATCGTTTCTCGGTATTCGCTTGGAATCTTGCTATACACCTCATCGTAGCTTAGTTCTATTGTCTCGCCCGACATCCAACCAAAAAGTCCGAGAACTACTATAATGGGAAAAATGGCTATGAAAATGGCTATGCCTATAACATACCCCAAAAACTTTCTACCGTTTTCATCTCCCAAAAGTATCTGAATTACTTTCTTTATTGCTTTACCTATCGCTGCCCAGAATCCGACGTCCACCTTCCTTCTTTAAGTTTTTTGTTTTGTTTCACATCTGTTGTCCTATAGATGTATCCCTATCGAGGATATAATCCAATGTCGTATCTGCATTTATGTAAATAAATCCATTGTCGGTGAACTCACCGGAATTTTCTTGCGCAAAGTCATGCCCAAGTCCTTCATAATCTATGTAGTCCTTCACAAGCTCACTTGCGTAATATTCGGAGTCATTTTCCACAAGATGCTTTCCGAGGGCTTCCTCGTTATGAACATCAAGCACTTCAAACCAATCTAAATATCTCGCAAGTTTAGCAATTTCAAGAGTTGACTCTGCATCCGCATATTCAACTATCGAAGAGAGCTTATCAAAATCAAAGTCATACTGATTCACATGGCGGAGCAACTCGTTCATTTCATAAACTCCGTCTTGCTGAAGCAATTCTTCAAGCTTCGGTTGCCATGCTCTGTTCTCAAAGCTGAATCCTGCAAAAGTACAAGTATACGAATCCCTATCCCCACCGAGTCTTGCATAAGCCTTTTCAATGGCAATATCCTCACAAGGTAAGAAAACATATTCTTTTACCTTGTCATCGCTTATTGCTACAACCGCTGCTTCGTCTCCGTCAAAGGAATAGTATGGGAACACCTGACCTTTATACACTTCCTCGATCTCGATATCTTCATTTCTGAAAAGCAGACCGTAATCTGTCATAGTTCCTTTGCCTGAAAAAATCAGATTTCTGCCGATTTCCGCAAAATCTTCATTGATACAAGCATTTGGCAATACACCTCCGTGCAAGGACATGTAATGCGTTTTGCCTATGTTCTCCATGTTTCCTATATCCTGTATCAAGGTATAGGCTTGACCTATATTGAAAGCGAGGTTTATCAAGTCCTTGGGGTTGTTTATTTTCTCGTATCCAACGGTAGCATAGTACTTTTCTTCCTCGCGAGTACCGAAGCTATCCATTAGCTTTGCAAGGTAGTTTATCTCGTCAAGATCTATTTCCTTGCCCGACAGCCCACCCATACATATAGGTTCTTTGACTGCCTTGACATACAATATATTGGGTATCATATCCGCAGCTCTGATTTTAACAAGGGATTCTCTCATTTCTTTTTCCGTACACGGAAATGTAATTTCTGCCTGATATCCGTTCTTTTCGACTATCAATCTTATCATTGGTTTTCTCCTTTACTGAGTAACAAGTGAATAATCAAAGTCCTCAAGCTCACAGACAAACTCTTCGGGAGTCTTGCCGTACCGGCGAACATATCAAAATATTTGATTTTAATAGTTTATACCTCCTATTTCTTCATCGTCCCCCTCAAAATCTTCGCTGAACTCATCAGTTTCATCTCCTTCGTTGGCTTTGATGTGATTTACCATTTCTTCCAAATCTCGCAAACCTTCATCAAGCTCACCTACAGCAAAATATTTCCACTTGTTTTCTCGCGTAAATATATACACATACTCAATTCCCCAGTTTTCGTCGAGTTCTTCAAGTGTTTTAATTGTTGCCTCGAAGCCTTCCTCTTTGAGATCTCGAGCAAATGTCAAGGTTACATCTTTCTGATTGTTTAGAAAATCGTGAGGTTGATTTACATCTGGTTCCAGTTTAGGTCTGAGTACATATATATCTCCCAAATCAAGAAGTTTATCCACCATCTCTTCGCTATTATAATGGTCAACCAAAAGCATGCCTAAATATGATGGATACCCCTCTAACTGTGAGAATATTGTTCTGAAGCTGTTAACTCCGACTTGCTTTGCAATATAACTTCTCGTTCCCATATTACACCTCAATAATTGATTCCGTCAGTTTGACCGATATCATCATCTATAACTTCCTCATTCATCTTAACGTCAAACCATGTTTCGGGGTAAACTCGGAGATGGAAGCTGTTATCGGGATCGATCTCCATATCCCGGTCTACCTCTATGTCTTTCCTTTCAAGCTCAAGGTTATCTTTCATTATCTTCCTCCGGCTGTTCCGAAGAGCCTTGCCTTATATTCGGGAGCTATTACCTGAAGGAGGTATCTTTCGTTTCCGCACTTGAAAAGGCAGGTACCTCTTTCGGGATACTTTATAAGCTCATACTCCGACTGCTCAAGCTGCAGGGCATCTATAAACTCCTTCGGGTTTATATTTCCCGCATTGAACAAAAACTGGTGTGTCGGGATCGAGAAGAGAGGCTTTGTCAGCTCCTTTACTTCGGGCAATAAAAAGTCCTCAATGTTCTGTGATGCCAGAATAATTGAGGATTCCTTTTTTCTTACGCGCTTTGAGGCGTTTCGGATATATTCAATTGCCGTTGTATTTGTGAGGAAGAGATAAAGCTCATCGATGGATGCCGCAGTATGTCCTTTGGTTAAGAGCTTATGATTCATGTACGAAAGAATATTGAAGAGCATTGCATCCTTGAGCTTCTTGTTTGCTTCCATAAGTCCTTTAACTCCAAATACAAGGAACTTATCGTCGGTTATGTTGGTGTGACCGTTGAAGAACTTGCTTTCAGCTCCTACGCACATGGAGTTCAGTCCGAGACAAAGCTCACGGAGGAGCTCTTCCGTAAAGAGGGATTTAGACCCCTTTTCATATCTTTGGTATTCGCTTTCGACCATTGCATAAAGATCTTCCATCACGGGATAATCTTCCGCTTTGAATTTGTCAAAGTCGGTGTGATCGGTGATGCCGAACTTCATATACAGTCTTGTTAGAAGTATCTCAAGGGCATCGATCTGCGCAGAATCGAAATCCTTATAGACTCTGAAGAAGTCCTTTAGGAAGGATATGTGCTGTGAGAGTCTTGTGGATTTTCTGAAGGCTTCGGGTGCATCCGCATCCACCTCTCCCGAATTGTCCGTCCACTCCTTCGGCTCAAGCACATTGATTATATACTGACCTCCCATAAGGTCTATGTAGCATCCTCCGAGATTGTTGCAGAGATCCTCATACTCTTGCTCCGCGTCAAGGCAGATTATTGACTTGCCCGACATTCTTATGTTCGTAAGAAGGAGCTTTAAGAGATAGGATTTTCCTTGTCCTGAGTTACCGAGTATCAAGATGTTTGAGTTGGTTTTATCATCGGCACGTCTGTCAAAGTCTACGATGATGTTCGTACCGAACTTATCTCTGCCGATATAAAAGCCTCCGGGATCGGTCTTACCCGAATAGTTGAATGGATAACAGTTGGCAACCGAGGAAGCGGGCAGGACTCTCTCGAACTGCACTCCGAACATATTCGTTCCGCAAGGCATGCAAGAGAGAAATCCTTCAAGTTGCCTCATCGAGAGCCTGTCCACTGAGAGCTTTTCTCTCGTCATCTCCATCGCCACGTCCGACTTAAGCTCTTCAAGCTTTGTGAGGCTGTTTGCTGACAGCTCCATAAACACAGCGCAGTGCAAGAGAGGTTCTCGGTTTTTACGAAGGTCATTGAGAAGCTCAACAACGTCACCGAGGTTTCCTTCCCCCGTTACCATATCCTCGATATCGTTGGATGTAGCAAGGAGCTTGTTTTTTCTCGTTGCATTCTGAAGTATCTTTGACTGCTCCATGGCATCAACGTAGCGTGTGTACATATGGAGCGTTACCGCTTCCTTGTCTCCGAATCGGGCGAGTATTGCCTGATCTGTGGTTACGGGAGGATATTCTTTAATTGCCCATATACAACGGTAACTGTCACCGCATATAAAGTAATCGTTTAAAAACTTGATGGTTGTGGGCGCAACCATATCGAAGAAGTCCTTTACATAGGCTTCGCTATGCACGGCATCTCCGGGTAGTTGGTCTTTCTTTGCCATATTGTTCCTTTCTTGGAATAACAAAAGGAGAGCCAATGTTAGCTCTCCCGTATCTGTTGTTTCTGTAACCTATTATAACCTACCATAACCTATTTGCGATAGGTTATAAACTTGTGTTGCGAAAATAAAAAATAGAAGCCACGCAAAAGCTATAGCTTCTATCTATGAATATCGTTTAGAAATTTACCGAATGATCCATCCTATAATACATTGTGTGCAAATTGTCTTGTTCGTCATACTGTAACTCCACAAACCCATTTTGCACATAAATGTTTTTAACTTTATCAATGGGTTTGCATTCCAAGATTACATTTCTGCAAATAATATATTCGGATGACTTTTCGATAATAGTCAAAGCATCTCCCAAAAGCTCTGATGCAGTCAAATCTGACTCATCATATTTCTCATCGCCTAAATCAACAATTCGTTTTCCTAATTGTCCAATCAAAACAAACGAGTGATCGGAAGACAACTTATCACCTGTGATTTGAGAACGCTTTGATTTCGACACCTCACTATTAAATTTTACAGCTTTGTGTGTTAGGGAAAAATACCCCTCAACAAGCAGTTGACTTTTTGCCATTTTTTCTTCATTTAACAGAAGATATGTAGATGCCCAACCTCTTTTTTCAAAATCAATAGCTTTAGTGTTTAAAAAAGTCTGGACATCGGGGTCTCTACAACATCTAAACGATGCCAATGCCTCGATAAGCGTTTCTTTGTAATCACGCATCGAGGCATCGTTCATTATTTCTTTGAGGGAAATGAGAAGCGTGCTAATGCTTTTTTACCTTCCTCAACTCTTTTTGGTTTAGTTGAAGGCACTACTGTTGCAGGCTTCTTTTGAAAATTATTGATTTTTGCTTCTGCTTCTGCGCTAAACACAAAAGTCTTCGTGAATGATGAAGTTGCCATTTGCGCCTCCTTTATGTTGTACTTCTATTATTATTGTATGCGACCCCATTAGTATTATACTACACTTCCGTTTTTTTGTCAATAGCTTGTCCGTATTTTCTGATACTACGGTTTAATCCGGTATGATCCACTTCCTGATCATGCGCTCACCGTCGATGTCATCGATTGGGTCTTCGCATATATGACCGAAGTATCTCGATATAAATCTCTTTATATCGTCCTTGCTTGCTCTGCGGCAGTCGAAGCCTTGATCGTTTATCTGCTTTTCGAGTCTATTGAGGACGCTGAAGCTCTGCTCGTTGTTTGCGTGCTGTATTCTGTAACAGAACATAAACTCTCTTGCGGTCGACATCTGAAGCTGTATATCGTCAAGGAATTTCATATCCTTTCGGAGCAATAGCTGAACCTTGAGATTATCTTCCTTTTCTGCCTTTCTCGCAAGGGATAGCTTGTTATGCTCAAAATTCTCACGGGCATCCGAGCAGATTATCTCGAGGTCCGGCTGAAGAGACAGAAGCTGCATGAGATGCTGAATCTTCAAGGATATATTCGTTTCGGATAAAACGGATATGTTTGTCGGCTGAACTATAAAGTATACGAGCTCATTGCCGTCATATGTCTCAAGACCGTTTCTTGAAAAATTGCTTATTCCGATCAGCTCGGCTGTAGATTTCTTTGTCTTTTTCGCCATTTTATCTTCTCTCCTTCCATTCAAAATACTGTTGCGTTGTTACGAAGTATCTGAAAGCTCTCTTTAGGAAGTCAAGGATTGAATATTCATCTATCCGTATGGTTAAAAAGCCATATAAGACGGTCAGAGCTGCGGGAAGCACAAAGTTTATTTTTGCCCATGATACAACCGATACCGTCAAGGCTACACCCAAGATGATTATATCCCTTAAACTCCAAAACCATAGCTTTACCTGAGTTCGCATATTTTGCGGATATATGTATTGTCTTTTCATTTTTTCTCCTTATTTCTTAGCGATGGCACGTCCGAGATTTATAGCTGTTGTTGTGGTATGGACGGCACTCATCACGTTAAATCTTGTGCTTGTATCAAGACCGTACTGTTGAGCAATTCTCGGCACCTCGTTTGCGGCAAGCATTACTCCAAGACCCACAAGAGGCTGATCCGGGATGGTTATCAAACCTAAAAACAGAAGAGTCGTTTGCATAAAGGTGGTAAAGCATATAGCTATTATCTGCTTGCACCAACCTATAAAGCCATCGGTGTATCCCCTCGGAAGGCTGAACATATGCAAAGATCCTACCGCTATTTGTGTCAGAAGTATTCCGCCTCGCTTGATGTTGGAGAAAAAGCATTTTATTACACAGTATCCGAGACATATCAGCATAAGCAAAGCAAGCAAGGGACCTACTGTCATCATATAACTGTGGTTAAACATCATCATTGCTTTATGAGCCGCATTTTGCATGCTCATATGCTGACCTACAACGTCCGCTATCAGATCCTGTGCAAAGGTGTTTTGAAGATTTACGCAGAATTTGAAAAGCTGTACCGGTAATACCGTAAACAGATTTACCGCAAGCAATCCCCAAAGAAAAGGCAGAACCTGTCTTTTTACATTCAGTCTGCCCATGGTTTGGTATTCTATGGCTATATCGAATATTGCCACGATAAGACCGCACACAAACAATCCCCACCCAAAGTATGAGAAGAACCTTAAGGCTGACTGCACCCATTGCAAATCAAAAAGAGAGGCGCCCACGTCGGTCATCATGGTGAAGAAGTTGGAAAGGCCGTTATAAACCGCTGTGTACAGCCACTCCATAAACTTTCCCCAAATGCTGTTAGAGACAGTCTCCCATGCAGAGGATATTGAATTGCCAATGGAATCACCTACTCCGCTGATTAAATCCTTTATCCAATCGAACATTCATTTTCTCCTTTTATAAAATTGCTTCTCGGCGGTTGCCGAGAAGCATCTTTCTTGCCCTTACATTCCGAGAATGTTCCAGATGTAAAGAGGGCAAGTAAGGGAGAAAATGAGCGTCGCAAGGAGGATTGCGGGAGGAGCCCACTCAAACTGTCCGTGCTTTCTGTAGTCCATATACGCCATTGCTATCTTTGTGAAGAAAAGCACAGCAAGTATAAGGTCGATTATGGGGAAGACAACATTGTCAACGACCTGCTTGATCTGCCCCTTTGCAGCATCCCACGTATCCTCTACAGCTCCGGCCACGTCACCGGGTGAAGATGCTGTCACGGTACCTCCGCTTGCAGCACTTCCGCCGCCTTGGAAGCTTCCGCCGTCTGCTCCGCCTCCGGGACCTGCCGCAAAGGCAGACAAGGCGAGCATTGAACACAGTATCAGCGCCATGATAAGCGCAATTATAATTTTGTTACGCGTTTTTCTCATTATGTACCTCCGTTTTTTCTAAATATTTTTCAAAAGTTTTTCTTGTGATGTACAGCACCCTTTTGCCTTTTTCCATAGCGAAGCATATTTCATCCGTCATCGAAGTGGTAATCGTATCACCGAAATACCAAAGCTCGGAACACGAGGAAAGAATGGAGAGTTTTGCTGTTTTGTAAAACCCTCTGTCCTCTTTCTCGTCAGCAATAGAATGAAGAAAATGGATAGACGGAGCAAGAGGAAGGTTTCCCATATCCTTTATGTATTTACAAAAGGCTATTACTTCCTTTTTCTCAGTCTCGTTCTCAATGCTTTTGTGGCATACATATATCTTCTTCATCACTTTTCTCCTACATAGAAATCATCGTAAAGTGTACCGCTTATACTCATATTCGTTGCCGATGTTACGGAATAAATCATTCCCGCAGGTGTCCAAACTTCTCCTACATAAAGGGTAACCACGTATTGTCCGTTCTGCATCCATAAAGGAATGAAGTGTACCGGCTCTTCCGTTTTTGAGTTCTCATTCGGAACAAACTCGAACGTATTTCCGTTCTTCACGAGCGTGGCAGCGCATCCGTTATTTGATGAGTATCTGAATTCGGGGAACATTGCATATACCGTCTGTATGGAAGAGTAGGCATCGCTGCTCGGAACTGCGTATCCCGAAAGTGTCGTTAACGCAGGGGTATAATTGATCTTAATACCGTATCCCGATTTTATCGTCCAATTACTTCCGTTTTTAACCGCGCTCATCACGTTGTCCGATGGAAGCAAGGTTGGCGTATTGGTGCTGATTCCTATTCCGTATTTCGACAGAACAAGCTCACCGCTTGATGTGTACGTCCACTGATCCCACGTAGCCGTTCCGTATGACTTCGAGGGTGCGGAGGTGGGATAGTATCCTTCGGGAGCAACCGTGTAGCTTGTATCCGTAGGCTGTGAATCCATTGCCCCGATAATACGTGTTGTAAACTCTGTTTTGTTGTTTCCTGTTTCGGTTTCACTGACACCTCCGATTGAATTGACCGTTCCGCTTATGTACACGGTCTTTCCCGCAAGACCTTTAGGCACCGTCCATTTGAAATAGACGAGATTTGTGTTTTTTGCAGGTATAACGGCTTCGTTCAGTGTTTTAGTTGTTATGGTACACTTCGCTCCGCTGTCATCGTAGTAATATGCCGTGAACTTAACCGAATTATTGTTATCGGGAAGGATATCGTATTCGCCGTCATTAAAGATTACAAAGCTCGTTACAACCTCTGTACCCTCACGGTAATTTGCATTCGGAGCAACGGAGTATATATACAGATCATATTTGTATGGGGTAACGTCTACATATGTACTTACCGAGTTGTCATTCGGATCGGTTTCGTTATTTCTGTCCGACCAGTTTACCCTTGCTGTAAGGGTATTATCTCCGATAGGTTTGCCTACATTTAGTGTGAAGTTAACTGTTGCAACACCATATGTAGACAGATTTATCGTTTTGGAAGCAACGACATTTCCGTTATACAACAACTCCACGGGGATGTTATAGTAGGGATTGTTTTGACACCAGTTATCTACTCTCACGGAAACGCTCGTGTCCGAATATTGCTCGACGGTGCTTGGGTTGACGGTAAGGTTTGATACCGAGATATCGTAATTATCCTTTCTCCATACGGCATAGAGCAATATTGATGCATTGACGGTATAGACGTCACCCGGCTGATATGTTGCCGAGGTAGCAGTCGATGAAGTGCTCCAACCAATGAATTTGTATCCGCTTCTTGTGGGCTTTGTGCTCGACAAGGTGGCGCTTACATTCTCGGTTTTTATCTGACTGCTCGGAGCACCCGTACCTCCGTTTGCATCATAGCTTATGAGGTAGGATGACGGTGTTTTTCCCCAGACCGCATAAAGCGTAGCTGATGCATCGGCCGTATACTTACCTCCGGGATAATAGCTCGGAGTTGCTGACATATACGTCGTACTCCATCCGAGGAAGGTATATCCGCTTTTTGTCGGTGTTTGGGTAGAAAGAGTCAAGTCAATACCTTTGGTTTTGGTTTGTGAGGATGGAGCACCGCTACCTCCGCTGGCATCATAAACTATGGTGTATGTCGGTGTTGTTTCTACCCACACGGCATAAAGAGTTACCGGTTTATTCTCGATGTAGGTGCCGCCGGGGACATACTTTACAGCTTGTATCGGTCCGGGGGTTGTTGCCCAACCTGTGAATCTGTATCCCTCACGTGTGGGCTTTGTGCTTCTTAATGTGAGAGGTACATCCGGTGCTTTATACTGTGTTGCAGGCGCGCCTGTTCCGCCATTGGCATCATATTTTACCGCATACCCCGAATGTTGCCATACCGCATACAGATCCATATGAGAGTTTGAGGTGTAGGTTTCTCCGGGATAATACTCAACGGTATCGTCACCGGGAGAAAAGCTCCAACCTACAAAGCTGTATCCTTCTTTGGTGGGTATATCCGTAGAAAGCTTTAAATTTGTATTGTAATACTTGGTTTGCGATTCAGGTGCGCCTGTGCCACCTGCTGCATCATAGGTGATCGTATATGACTGGATTTTGTACTTAAAGTCCACGTTCAGCTTTCTTTGGTCGTAATAGCACCTATCGTTTCCTTCAGTACTTCCTGTCACCGGATGAAATCTTGCGCTGTAATTTTCCTTGGGAATATTAAGGGACGCACCCAGCAAATCCCACGTAAAGTTTTGATAGATTTTATCCTTATATCCCGAGACCAGATCATATCCGGCTATGCTTTTGCTATATGCCCCGAAAAGCGTTCCGTAGGTATACGTGAGAGTGTTTGAGTCATAAAGACTTTCACTTCCGTCAGCACCTACAAGAATGTGTCGGATAGTAATATCGCAGGTATCGGGATCTAACCATACTGTGCCCTCGTATTCATCGGGACTCAAAAGCTGCGTAAATTTCACTCCTATTTGGGTTGAAAATGCTTGTCCTTGATAAATACAGTTATCTGCCATACTGGTAATTTCAGCACTAACCATCAAATGCCACGGGAAATCTTTTTTATAAGGAGTATATCCCCAAAGCGATAACGTATCTACATAATACTCGCCCTTCGGGCCGTACATTATGAAGGTTCTTAGCAAGGTTCCATCTCGCTTTTTGAAATAAAAGGTTGCCTTTTTGTCCGATCCCAAATGGTCGTAGGTTATTGTTGTGCCGCCATCCGGATATGCTACTGCTGCACTTGAAGAAATAACCATAACAGATATTAAGCTGCCTATAAGCAATATAACGGAAAGCAGTTTGATTATAATTTTCCTCATTTTGAACTACCTCCCATAAATTCGGATATTCCGTCATAGTAATTGGCTATAATCATGTTTGAATTCATATCCTTGTCGAAAACCTCATACATCGTTTCGCAAAGAATAACATAATCGGGAGTTCCTGCTTCAAACAATTCAAGAACTATCCCAAGCCAATCCGAACGGTATTTTATATCCGCAATGTACGAAGTGTATATAAGCTGTGCAAGTCTTATATCGTATTCTTTCGCTCCGTTTTCAGCCATTTTGCTAACTATTGTATGCAAATATGACTCCAAATTGCGGTTATACTCACTGTCACGTCGATGCTTTATCCATTCGTTATAGATGCAATATTCTTCGTATTCAGCTTTCCATTCAAACGGAATTCCAAGCTCAACGTCGTAAAAGCAGGGTGTTACATCTGCCGGTGCAAGTGCATTCTGAAATACGAATTTGCATTCATCCGATCTGCGCAGAGAAAAAACCTCGGAAGCTCTGAAATTGACACCCTCGACGGTGTTTCCCGATTTAAGGAACACTCTTTTCAATCCGCCAAGGAGGTCATTTGTTTCGTAACCTGACAAGAGGTCGTAACACTCAAAGTACAGCCTTTGTGCATACCATATAGGCTCTATTGGGTATCCGTCATCTGCAAATGAGTTCGCTATGATTATTAGGTTCTCCCTCATTCCGGTGTAATCACGCACCTTCACCTCTCGGCACACAAGCTCTCCTTTGTCATCGGTATAATAGCTGCCGTTCTCGTTTAACAGAGGAATACCGGATTTTGCGTTCTCTACGGTCTTAATAATATTGGGCTCGAGAAGAACCTCTCTTTCGGGAGTGATAGCTGTATTACCCACAAGTGGTATGATTTTATCAAACACCACCTCTTCGCCGCCTACAAGACCCGAACCGTTCGGATCTATAACAAGGTCGGGGAGTTCCTCTTGATTCGGGTGCTCGATTATAATGCTGTTTTCTTTGTTTAATGAGGGAATATTTTTTTCTTTAAGACAAATAGCCAAGACCGCAAATATTACGGTTAAGGCTACGAGCGAAAGCGAAATAGCAAGTATCTGCTTTTGTCTTTTGCTCAGCTTGATTTTTGCTTTTTTCTTATCTTTATTTACCATCCTCTTCCCCCTTTGTTCCGTATATTACGTCACCAACTGTTGCGGAAGGATCGGGATTCTTGACGGGAGGGGTGTTTTCGTTAACGTCGAAATTTAGGTTGTTATCGCCTATCGGAGGCTCACCGTTCTCTTCTTCGGTCTCTTCGTTTTTGTCCTCTCCGTCTGTTTTATCTTCAGTGTTCGGAATATCGGGCTTAATGATGGGCAAAATGACAGGCTCTTTGCTTTCATCCTCGATTTCACTCGTCTGCCCGAGTTGCTCCGACGCTTTATCTTCTGTGGATATTAGCACAACCGCCAAGGTGATCGACGTAACAATCAACAGAATAATTCCTACAATTAAGTAAGGTCTCAATATGTTTCTCCTTTATTTGAATTTATAATAGCTCGTGACCGTAATGGGAATCTTGAGATCCGCATATCTCTCTCCGTTCCATTTCACGGGGAAATATACCGTATAATCGATTTTTACACCGAAGCCGTTGCCCGAAAGTGTTGTTATCTCCGGTCGTTCCATTCGGATTCCGTTTGCGTATACGTATTCGCTATCGGTAACATCCGAAAATCCGAGGGTAGCAAGCGCTCCGCTTTCAAGCTCGTTCCAATCGATGTAATCTGTGAAGTGCTGACCTTGCTTTAACGTATTGAATATTTCTACCGAATAATCCGAAATATATCCGTCAAGCTTGGCTTTCACATCTCTCTTCTGTGCCTGTACCTGAGTCGTTAAACCCATATACAAAATCAACACTGAGACAAGCATTGCTATGAATATTACGATAACGCAAAGGTA
Source organism: Eubacteriales bacterium (assembly GCA_045636445.1). Classification (GTDB taxonomy): domain Bacteria; phylum Bacillota; class Clostridia; order Oscillospirales; family CAG-272; genus UBA1740. The sequence continues at coordinate 14,473 of JAZTXO010000042.1, forward strand.
AATGTAACTTTCACCCTTTTTATCTTTTAAGATATTCATTCACTCGCCTCACTTCCAATACACACGGGATATTCCCGATGCTGAAGCTCTTATAGGCACGGAATGAACGGCATTTCCAAATCCCATAAATGATATCTCGACCGTAGTCGTACACTCAATAACATCCCCGAGCTGAACCTTGCCGCTTGAATCATAGAGCGTGCTTCCATCAAAGGAATATCCGAAGTCTATGCCCGTCTTCTCGGACAGTGATTCGGCATAAGCATCTATCGCTGTTGTTCCGTGCTGTGATGCATACTCAACGAGCTGATCGGTTACTGTCTTGAGGTTTTGGTTTAAGGCTACAAGGGAAACAACGTTAACTACAAAAACGAGAACGAAGGATACCATCATTATCGTTACCGCAACGTCGATATATCCTTCGCCCTTTTTATTCTTAATGCTTTTCATCATGTCATAAGCCCTCCGAGCGAACCTATAAGAACGCTTCCGATTACCACAACGTAAATAAGCATAAAGCAGATAAGAAGTATCATTGAAAGCTTTCTTACTCTCTTCGGGGCCTTGTTAGCCTCGATCTTCAAATTCTGCCTTTGGTAGTCGGAGAATTTGAGATTCAAAGTTCCCCAGTATACCGTTGTTTCATCGCCTCGGATAACACCTATAAGTCCTCTTGTAATATCCGACATCATGGATGAGCCGACACGGGATTCAAGTCTTGTGAGGGCTACCTCGTAGTTGCCGGATCGCATATCCGCTACGGTTATTTCAAGCTCTCTCTTAAGCTCATCGCCCGCGCCGTCCTTGTATCCGTCGAGAATTCCCACAACGTCTCTGCTGTGGTATAAGGTCTTCTCTATGGTGGATACAAGTCTCGGCAGTTCAAGCTCTATCCTTCTTCGCTTCTCCTTGATTATATTGCCAACCTTTTTCGACTCGTTGTAATACATAAGCGCGGCAATAAAGACTATTACCGCCGAGATCATCGGAGCGAAGAATATAAACGGAATGGCAAATCCACCGATAAATACAGCCTTGACGATACAGTTCGCAACGTAGGTTTCGGGTGTCATGTTTATATCTGCAGTCTTAAGGTCTGCATCAAGCTGCAGTCTCTTATACTCGTTGAGCTTCATTTTCCCCGACAGCCATCTTGCAAATTCACTTAACCAAACGTCAAGAGGATTTGTCTTTTCATTCTGTCTTTTACCGAGGTTATGAGTCGCTTTGGATACCGCATAGGATGGAACCTTAAGTACGTCGCTGAGAATGAATGCAAGACCTGTCGCAGATACGATAGAAATTAAAATAATATATGCTGTAATCATTCACTCACCTCATTTCCTGTATTCTACGGGCTTCGTCCATCTGAACATGAAGAGTGCCGTTATTACAACAGCCAATGCGCTTACCGCAAGGACTATCTTTCCGGCTACCGTGTTCATCAAGGCGCTGTACCAATCCTTGTTGAGGAAATACAAAAGCGGGATATTTGCCACAAGCATTCCCGCCATCATAAAGTATTCGATTCTTGCTGCACCGAGGACTCCTTTGATCTCACTGTTTGCTATTCTCACGTCGGTGAGCTTTGCAACAATGGGCATCAAAGTGTCTTTCAGAGTTCGGTCTTCCTGGCAGGCTATCAAGGTGTCGCACCATTCGGCGAAGATGCCGTTATTTACTCTCTCCTTGAGGTGTTTGATGGACTGCTTGATGTTTGAGGTTATCATTCTGTTTTCTGCCACAAAGCCCGCAAAAATGTCCTTTATGGGAGGCTTGAGATACTGCACGTTTTCTTCCACCGCTGTCACGATATCATCGTTCCTTACGTAAGAGGTGGTAATAATGGATAGTGCCGTTTCAAGCTCTTCTTGGATATGCTTATCGTAATAATTGATGGTTCGCTTCGCAAATCCGAAAGGGATCAAGGCAAATGCGAAGGCAAATGCCGGTATAAGGAAATAGTTGTTTATCGCAACAGCGGCAACGCATCCACCGATAATACCGAGAAGAGATGCGGCGCATGCAACGGTAAACTGTGAGCCTTTGCCTGTTGAATTGAGAGCATCTCTGATTCTGTTAAGCTCGACTGTAAGCTTTCTTGATCTCTTTTTGCCTTTTGCAACAAGTACCTTTTCGCGGAGCGTCTGTTTGGGAGAAGCAAAGCGCATAATGTCTTCGGTTATGGTTTCGGGAGTTAAGCCAAGCAATACTGCCGTGGCAATCACCGAAAGCAAAAAGCCTACGAGATATACAACTGTCATTTGTTTTCTCCTTTCAAATAAATCTCTTTAGGATTTCCTCGGGAACTCCCGAGCGTGTCAGCATAGTCTTAAGATGCTCGGATGGTGGATTCACCTTTTCGAACTGCCCCTTGATATGATACTTTCCATCGGCATACTCGTTCTCCGTAATGTTGTAACGGTAAAGACACCTGTATTCGGTTTTGCCCTCGGGTGTTACCGTACACTCGGTTATATCCATTATCTTTCTTGAATTGTCCTCGCATTTGTGAGCGAAAACAACTACGGGAAAGGCTTGGCGGGACTGGGAAAGAGAAACCTCCATTCCCAGTTGGAATCTTCTTTGACAGAGAAGAGCTATTCTTCCGTGAGCCGATTCTCCCGGTCCTGAGTGTACCGTTGTTACGACCGTATGTCCTGTGAGGGATGCTTCCACGGCTGAATTTGCTTCGGCATCTCTTATCTCTCCTACGACTACTATGTCGGGGTCGAATCGTAGAGCCGCAACAACAAGGTGTTCTTGGCTTATATTGAACGCGCTGTTCTCGCTCGGCCTGGAGAGCGTATGCACAACGTTATTCTGAATCTCACCGAAGTGATTTCTTTTAACAAGTGACAGCTCTCTCGCTCCCGACTCTATGGTGTATATACGCTTTTCATCGGGGATGCTCGTTAAGAGAGCATTCAGAAGAGTGGTTTTTCCCGAGGAGGTTCTTCCTGCAACAACAAGGGATACGCCGTAACGGATACACATCTCGAGGAATTCAACTATTTCTTCCGTAGCCATACCGCTGTCTATAATACATCTTCGGTCTATCCTTTGAGGATGAAGCAAACGTATAGAGACCGCTATTCCGGCTTCGGTATCTACGATTGGGTCTTTCAAGGCTGTGATACGTGTATTGTTCGGAAGATGGCCTTGAGCTATGGGAGTTGCGTTGTCTATGATCATTCCCGAATGATGGAGCAGTCTTTTGACGATATCCACTGCATGTGCGGGGCTATGGAAATGCTCTTCAAGCTTTTCCATTCGTCCGTCGGAATAGGTGAGTACAACGTCATCCCACGAATTGATATTTATCTCATCAAGATCTTTCGCTTCGAGATAGGGAGTAAGGATTGAATACTCCACCATCTCCGCGTATATTCTGTCGATGAGCTTTTCCTCGTCAAAGCCTTCAACTATGAAACCGTTATCCAGTATGAATTTCTCAATGTAGGACTTCAGCTCGTCATGCTTTGTCTCGTCGGTAAGGGCTACCGCATAATACTTTGATATGTATTTCTGCGTTTCGGTCAGTACCGTCCATAAATCACACCTGACCATACTGCACGACCTTTCCCGCGATCTCTCGCATTCGCCCCTCGAAGGTTTTATCTCCGGTCGGTTCGTTTAAAGAGCCCTTTTGCATCTGAAGCTTTACTTCCGAGCTGAACGGCACCGAGAATCTGACGTCCTTGAGATGGGATTTTGTTTCCTCAACGGGCATAAACACATCCTCATTCGGTGTGTTTATACCTTGTATGTGTTCGGCTGTTCGGTATTTTGGATCGGAATAGACCGGAAGTTGGGAAAGAAAGAAGCTGATGCTTTTGAGATCGGGGGACGCAAGTCTTACGATCTGCTCCGACATCTCAACGGCAACCGATGCAAGAACGTTGTTTTCAAGGTTGCTCGTACAGTCCACTATAACGTAGTCGGCAAGTTCGCACAGAGCTTCAAGAAGCGCCTCTGCTTTTGCTCTTCCGAATTTTGGGAAAGTGAATTTATTATCTCCGGCTCTGTATCCTATAAATCCGAAGTTCTGACGGTTCTTTGATACGACAAGATTCCTTATAACGTCATCTCTGTCTATTTCAACCTTCGAAAGAGGTATTCCGACAGTTCCGACATCTTCTGTCTTTTCGTTAGGGAATATTATCGGCATAACAGGTGTTTCAAGGTCGGTATAAAGCACTATGACTCTTGCCTGATAGTTATCGTATATAGCCGTAGCAAGCTTTGTTGCAAAGGTGGTTTTTCCCGAGTTAGGAGAACCCCATACAGCGACTATTTTTCCTTTATCCATTTATTAATTTCCCGCCTTTCCGAAATATTCGGCCTGCTCATCGAGATACTTCTGCGCCGTGGCAGCATCGCCTCGGTATTCGAGGGCAAAGTGGATAGATGCCGTCTGCTCAAGAAAAGCAAGAAGCTCTGCCTGTTCCTTATTGGTTACAAAGGTGACGGTTACGGGCTGGGTATTATCCGTAACGTCTGCTTTGTCTATGCCTTTTGATGTGGTTGAGGTTACAACTCTCAGATAGTGAAGCTCGGGCGGTGTATATGCACGTCCTTCTTTGGAATTATATACTATTACGGACACTATATCTCCGGTTTCGAGCTTTCCCGAAAGTCCTTGCGCAAAGCTGTCTATGGTTACAGAAATAACCTTTTTTTCTCCGTCAAGACCTCCGAGAATATCCGTAGCGCTCTTCTGATCTGTTGTAATCTTCTGTGAGAAAAGATAATCTCCCTTGTATAGGTCTGTGGTACAGTAAGTGCCAACAACTTCCTCAGCCTTTGTTAAAACTCCGGCAGGCAGATTGTGACTGCCTACCTCAACGACCTCAATGTCATGAGAGGTTATATAGCTTCCCTGTGGGAGAGTATTTATCATTCTCACAACGGTAGCTCTTCCGTTTGAAATGGTATTAACGAGGGGTGCGATTCCGAAGCACATAATCAAGGCAACCGCAAGGCAGATAATGCCTATAACGGTTCTGTTGCCCATAGCCTTACCGCCTATTGATTTAGGCTTCTTTCGTTTGAACATATCCTTCTTAAACATATTCATATGTCTCTATCTCCTTATGCGCAGATAAACAACAGCATAGAGGCTGCCGAGAGGAACGGAACGAGTGCAAAAGGTTTTTCCTCGCCTTTGTTTGCATTCTTGATTCTGTTATATACGGTCATAAAGATTACTGCAAATAAGAGACCTAAGATAAATGCTGCAATTCCTCTTTGCCATCCGAGAAGGATTGCAAGAGCTGCCGACATTTTAAGGTCTGCACCTCCGAGAGGTTTGCAGCTCGGTATAAGTGCCATAATAATCTGCGGAAGTACAACGATAGCTGCTCCGAGAAGCATTGAACCGATTCCAAGTGTCGGAATGCTTACAAGGCTTAGAGCAAGAATTATTACGGATATGTAATTATCAACCGTATGGCTCGTAATGTCCGACCAAGAGGCATAGAGCAGAACGAACATAAGGAAAATACCTTGTATAAGTTCAAGAGATGGACCGTATCTTAGGCACATAGCAATCGGGAGAAGACCCGCTATGCATAGGTTGGCTGTCATATTATTCTTGAAGCCTTTCGCGGTCATTATCTTGGTAAGCATAAATCCTAAAAGGAGCGATGCTGCCACGACGGCGATCAAAATTAACAGACCGCAAATAAGCTCTGCCTTGTAGCTCATCGACATGAGCTTCGGGAATGACTTATTGACTATGGGATCTGTAAGATAGTTATTATTGATTATCATTTTACTCTCCTTTCGAATATCAGATAAAACAACTTATTAAGACTGCCATAACAATCTTGATTTTGGTGTCAGTATCAAGGTTGTACTTTTTATAATCAAATGTTTTCATTTTATCTTCCTTTCAATTAGCTTTTATCCCAAGCATCGCCAACTTCATACCACTTGACTCCATCGGGGCTTCTATACATTTGAAGCATTGACCAGTTTTCTATACTGCCTCTGAAATCGCCTGAGGATTCATTCCAATAGAAGTCAGTTTCCGCAGCATAGGTTGGTGACCAACTCTTTCTCTGTGCCCAAGTGATGCCGCCGTCCGTGGAAGAAATCATGTAAACACCCTTTGAATCTCTGACGGTTGCTATATGCATGTTTTCGTGGCTTGCATAGCATTCTATAACTGCCGTACTGTCATAGGTGGGGACTTCTGCATCAAACCAAGTCTGCCCGTCATAAGTATACTTCAAGTCCTTGAGGTAATCGGTATCATTGTTTGTTCCTACCGATGAGGGAAGCTCGTTATGGTGCATCATGCCGCCTACTTCTTTGTTCAGCTGATCCATCACGCCACCGTTGCCCGCAAACAAAAGGTAAAGGCCGCTGAGAATCAGCGCACCTATTACAACTGCGATTATAATTTTGACTCCGGTTGAAATATAACCTTCGCCTTTATTGTTATTTAATTTGTGCATTTGAAAATCCCCTTTTCCTTATACTTTATACCAAACATCACCGTCATTCCACCATCTTAGACCGTCATAGCTCTTTACCATCTGAGTCCAGCGGTCATTTGAATAGGACGCCGAGAACCACTGATTTTGTTCGCTCCAACTTAGTGATGTGTACTTTGCGTTTGTCGGAGACCATGAGGTTCTCTGTTCCCAAGTGATACCGCCGTCCGTGGAGGCGATAACGTAAACACCTTGGGTATCTCGAACTATAGCTACGCGAGTTGTTCCGTTGTCTGCCATTCGCTCAATGGTTGCTGTATCCTCATACTGAGGTACAGTTGCATCATACCACTCTCGGTTGTCATAGGTGTACTTCAAGTCATTAAGATACTGATTTTCGTTGTTTGTTCCTACAGATGCAGGACGCTCGTTGTGATGTATCATTCCCGCTACCTCTTGGTTTAGATTATCCATCACACCGCCATTTCCAGCAAAGAGAAGATAGAGACCTCCGAGGATGAGCGCTCCGATTACAACAGCAATAATAATTTTTACTCCGGTATTGATATAACCTTCACCTTTTGAATTAAATACTTTACGCATATAATTCTCCTTTCATTTTTATTTGGGAGGGCAAATCGCCCTCCCTGCTACGTGCGTTCAATTAACCTCCGTAATTGAACATACCCGAGATTTCTGTCTCGAGATTGGGAATGATTGTTCCGCTGAAAAGAGTGTAGAGTCCGGCAAGGATTACACCTCCGATAACTACACCGATGATGATCTTGACACCGGTATCAACATAGCCCTCTGCTTTCTTGGATTCAAGTACGGTCTGTACGCTTACAACCGCCTTTTCTGCTCTGTTCTTAAGATTTCTGAAAAACTTTCTCATATTTTTTAAATTCCTTTCTTTTCTGTTAAATGTAAATTGTTAATTTAATAGCCACGGGCCACCGTCTTTTTCCCACGTTACACCATCATAACTTTTATAGATTTGACAGTAAAAACTGTTAGAATAGGAGGCTTCCCATTTTTGATACTCTTCTCTCCATTGCACGGAGGCATATTTTGCCTCGGAGGTGCTCCAAGACACACGCTGCTCCCAGTTGATTCCACCGTCCGCAGAGGAGATTAGATACACATTTTTTGCATCTCTCACGATAGCAGCATAAACAGAGCCGTGACTTGCAGTGCTGTCTATTGTTGCATTTTCGCCATAGTTTGGAACATTGGCGCTGTACCATTCTTTTCCGTCATAGGTAAACGCCAAATCCTTCGCAAGATTGCTGTCGTTCAAAACACCGATATTTGTAGGCGATTCGTTATAATGCATCATATCTCGAATCTCATCGTTTGTCTGATCCACAATGCCGCCATTTCCGGCAAAGAGAAGATAAACACCTCCTAAGATCAATGCACCGATTACTACGGAAATAATAATTTTTACTCCGGTGCTTATGTAGCCTTCGCCGCATTTGTTATTCATTTTTCCGCATTCACCGTCCTTTTTTTATTTCTCCAAACGAACAAAAAGATTAGTTGCCGGAGTAGTTGAACATCTGACCGATCTCGGTGTTGAGATTAGGGATGATAGTGCCGTTGAAGAGGGTGTAAAGACCTGCAAGGATTACACCGCCGATTACCACGGAGATGATGATCTTGACACCGGTGTCTACATAGCCCTCCGCCTTCACGGATGCAACGGTTGCCATAACTGCATTCTTTGCAGCCTCTTTCTTGTTCTTGATAAAGTTAAAAAGCTTCTTCATTTTTTTATTCCTTTCTTTTCTGTTATGTTATGGGGTTGTTATTAGTTGCCGGAGTAGCTGAACATATCACCGATCTCGGTGGTGAGATTGGGGATGATGGTGCCGTTGAAGAGAGTGTAAAGACCCGCAAGGATCACTCCGCCGATTACCACGGAGATGATGATCTTGACACCGGTATCAACGTAACCCTCTGCCTTGACGGATGCAACGGTTGCCTGAAGGGTTGCCTTTGCCTTATTGAACTTGTTTGCGATGTTGTTGAAAAACTTTTTCATTTAAATTACCTCATTCTTTCTTTGTTTTTAATAGTTTTGTTTACATTTTCTGCATTATAGGAGCATTTTCTTCCGAAGCTGCAGTCTGTTCTTCGGTGCTGTTCTGGTGTTGTTCGAGTGCGTGATTGTACTCGTTTACAACGGCATCGCCAAGTTTTTTCTTGGCCTCGGCTGTGATTGCATGAAATACATCTTCATACTTCATCTTGCCGTTTTCATCCTTGTAGGATGTTTGGGGCATTGAAACCCAAAGGCCCTTTTCGTTTTCGAGAACCTTTAATCCGTGAACCGCGAATTCACCGATGTTGGCACTCGCAAACGCTCGAAGAGAACTCTTTTCATCGTTATAGAGCTTATGGATTCTGACCTTTATTTCGGGTTCGGTCAGATGCTTGTCCTCTTCTTCGACGATTCGTTCTTTTGGCGATGCCATTGATGCACCGCCTTTCTTTCCGCTTGCCATGTTCTATTCACCTCCTTTCAAATGTGTATTTATATAAAAAGCCAAGCGCATAGGTTGATCAGTCCTAATTGCTTGGCTCTTACATATTGAATCCTATAATTTTGAAGCCGACATCTCCTTGTACTTCATCGGGAGTTATCTCTTCGGGAGTCTCAAACATTTTTGAGTATTCCTCGATCTGTCGGTTGCTCAAGTCACAAAAATCGCCGTAACCGTCATCGTTAACAATGTATAACGGTCCGGCATAGATCGAGTCACCGAACCGCCTGTTACCTTGCATTCCAATGAGCTTTGCTTCTTCATTTCCTACGACCACGGCATTGTCTTCGAAGGGATAGGTAACCTCCATCATAGAATCCTCTCCGCGAAGACTGACAGCCTTTTGCCAACTTTCAAGAGAATCTTCCACTCTTGTTTCGATGGGCTTCTGTCCTGGAAGTATCATTAAAGTGCGCAAACCGTTCATAGGAGCGCATTTTGACGAGTCGAACTTGATGTTCTTGAAACCTACCGAATCGCAGAAGTAGCATCCCTTTAGGGTCTTCGCGCCTCTCGAGGATACAACGTCCTCTTCAAGCTCTACAATGTCAGACATGGAGAGAGAATGTCCTTGATACGTTCCGAGATAATCTCTATCGTATAGGTTAAAGGCTTCGTATACGTCCTCCAGATCCTCGCCCGCTATTACACCTCTGAATACGCACTTGTAAATTGAGGGATCGATATCACCGTATGACGATGCATGCTTGAAGTCTCGAAATTTGGTGCGGTTTGCATCCTTTTCGCTGTCTACCTGATAAATATTAACTCGCATTACAGACTCTTAACCTCATATTTATCTTTCCGTCTCCGGCTCGGTGAGCTTTTTAGCAAGATAGCGAAGCACCTCTCTCTGCTCGGTGAGATTCAGACTGTTAATAACATCGAGGAGTGTGGTTTCTCTTGTGGTCGGCGCCTTATCGCAGCAACCCATACAGAGCTTCTCGCGCCTGATTATGATGGTATCCTCGTCCTTTTGCTCGAATGATAGGATATCGTTGTAGGCAATACGCATTTTGATGCGTATCTCAAAGGGAATTGTTATTCTCCCTTCCTTTCCGAGAACCTTAATCATTTTCGTCATAATCGTCCTCGCTCTCTTCCTCTTCATCGTCAAGAATACACGCACCGCAATGGGGACAGTGATATTCACACGCCTCGCACTCTCTTTCCGTGCAGTCTATGTATTCTTCATCCGATTCCTCGGTTTCGCTGTCCACACGGACTCCCGTAACCATCGGTACGTACAGATATCCGTCCTTGTAATAGGCATCGAAGACTTCCTCTTCGCCAAGGTCAAACTTTTTTACCGTTTCCTCATCGAGCTTGAATTTTAATTCACCGTTTCTTTCCATATAATTTTCCTTTCTCGTAATAGTTTTTCGGTTTGTTCCCGATCCTCGAACAAGTCAAGCTGTCTTACTGATAGCAATCCTTCTTCGTATGTGTTGTAATTTGATATAAATAACTCGGGATATTGCGACCCCGCATCATACCTTTGCGCAATGTTATTAAGCCTTGTGGTGCTTTCGATCATAATTCCGGTCTTGCAATAGAGCTGTCGGATCTCGGGGCAATCGTTATACGAAAGTAAAAACTTACCCTTTATACCCATCAGCGCATCGCATAAGCGCTTATGATCTTCCGAGGTAAAGCCAACATCCTCGTAATAATCTTCTGTCGCGTAGTATGGCGGATCGAGATAGAACATAGTGTTCGGTCTGTCATATTGCGCCAAAAGCCTCTCAAAATCTTTGTTTTCTACCACTACGGTTTGAAGTCTTTTTGATGCTTGGAAGATTACGGGGAAGTTTCTCCACATATCGTGAGGCTGTGCACCGAAGGAGTCGAGTCCTGATGCATAGCTCTGCCTTATTATCTGATAAAAGTATGCCGCACGCTTAACGTCGGGGATCTCGGTCTTGGTTTTAAGAACCTTTCTTATATGCTCAAAATCCGTTCTCGAATTCAGAGAATACCTGAGTTCCTCACACAGCGCTTCCGGTTCATCCCTTACACAGCGATACAGATTTGCGAGGTTGGGGTTGAAATCGTTATAGACTTCAAATTTGGATGGATTCTTATGGAACAGCACCCATCCGCCTCCCCCGAATACCTCAACATATCTATCGCAATTTTTGTTTAATCGCAGACAGATAGCATCTCGCAATGCTTTCTTACCGCCTACCCACGCCATAAAACTGTTCATTTATGTTTTCAGACGAGGTGTTTTACGAAAGAAGCCGTTTTGCCTTTAATCGCAAAACGACCTCTTGTTTATTCCTTTCTGTTAATAATGAATTGAATCAGCCACGTGGCAAATATACCGATTCCGCATCCGACGATCAATCCGGAAACAAATCCTAACATAAGGTTACCTCCTTCCGATATTTATGGCAAACCGTTCAGTTCAATCAAGAGTTTTTGACCGAGGGCAGTTACTACGTTTGTGGTTACGGAGTTGCCCGCCATTTTGTATAGCTGATTCTCGGGAATTCTGTTAGCTACGAGCTTATAAAACTGGTTATCGGAGTATCCTTGAAGGCGGAAGCACTCAATCGGCATAAGCCTTCTTACTCTTCCGCAATATGTAACTCCGTGCTTGTCCTGGGCGGTCAAGCAGAACATGTCTTCTCCCGGGAGCTTGATTCTTCTGCCTTGCTGTCTTATCTCGGCTCTGTCGGGAGTCAGCACGGCTCTCGCATCTATAACACCCGAGTGCTCACCCTTGTGCTTGGATATGCCCGAATTCTGCCTTGCGGTAATGCATCTTGCGTGATGGGTTACGATGGTGCCAGGATTCATGTCTATAAAGTAGAGTCCTGTTTTTGCTCCGCCTCCGCCGCCTTGGCTTGTGAGACAGACACTGACTCCGTCTGCAGAGTAGATCCTACCCCCTTGCGAACCGCCGACCACTTGGATAAGATTGCTTCGGCGGCTTTCTCCGAGAGGAAATATCTTTCCGGACAGTCGGTGATCAAGATATCCGACAATGTATACTCTCTTTCGCTGTTGGGGGACACCAAAATCGGCGCTGTTAAGCACACACCATTCAATACCGTACCCCAACTCTGATATCGCACGGATGATCGTGGTGAAGGTTTCCCCTTCGCCGTGATTGAGTAACCCCGGCACGTTTTCAAGGAAAAGATATGCAGGTCTTTTTGCTTCAGCCACTCTGACGATCTCATGAAAGAGAGTACCTCTTGTATCAGCAAATCCAAGTCTTCGTCCGGCAACTGAGAATGGCTGACAAGGGAATCCGGCACATATAAGGTCGATATCCGGAAGCTCGTCGGTGTTGATCTTTGTTGCATCGTCACAGTAATATTCACCTCCTGTGTCATATAGTGTTCTGTATGCCTTGGCTGCGTATTTGTCTATTTCACACCAGCCAACGGGCATAAAATAATCGCCGAGCTTAGAGAGTCCTGTTCTGAACCCTCCAATTCCGGCGAACATATCTAAATATCTGATTTTAATACGCTAATATTCCTTTCTGCTCATTGCCACCTCCTGTTATGCTATTGAGTATTTTGAAAAGCTTTCAGCTATTCAATCGGTATTTCGTTTTTATATTCCACCGATGGTCATTGCTTCGTCATCGGAAGACATATTATCCTCGAGAGTCCTTTGCATAGGTACCAAAACCTCAAGAAGCCTTTCTCTGTAATTCATATCGGTAATTTTATTTATAAATGTACCGAATGTATTTAAGAGCAGGGAGCCGTCAGTTTTGTATATTGATACATCGCTGTTTACCCCTTCCTTGCAAATAAATTCTGCTACATCCTCTAAACTGTAGAGTTCTTTTTCGGTATTATCTGATATACCATACAGCTTTTCCTCCTTAAGCTCATATTCTTTCGATTGTTCAATGAATTCATCGAATTCATCCTCGGTATAAATCCGATAAGCATCGTCAGACGACCAGAAATGAACGTTTATTATTCCATCGTCGATTTCGATATCTTGCTGTTCGAAGCCTTCACCGAGACCGTCAGAATTCTGACCTAATATATAGTCTTTTATAGCAGATACTTCTGCTTCGCTCAATACCTCTGTATGGGTAATGTCTACAACACCGAACAACTGCTTGTTTCTGTCTTCGAAGCCCCATTTCATAGAGAGAAGCTTATTTCCCCTGTCGCGGAAATATGTAACCATATCTTCATCCCCTTGAGTGTATTGCTCGAAAAATTCTTTTATCTCTTTCTCGTATTTTTGTGCGCAACTGCCATCGTATTCGCACCCCTCATCGGAATAGTCTATTGTTCCGAAATCATCGTACTCAATAACGTTAACCGTGAGGGGAAAATAATATTTACTGTGTAATTTCATGGTTGTTCCTTTCTTTTTAGGGGGATCTCTCCCGAATCTTGTCTTTTCCCTTTTCAATTTACTGCATTATCATTCCTTCATCGAGATATAAGGATGCGTAATCGGTAACGGTATCGGCTATAAGCTCTCTTTGGTTGTCGGTGATAGGGATGTACCATTCATCCTTACCGTTGTATGACCAGATATAAGGATCGATTCGGTCGTAAGCAGTCTTTTGCTTACCTATTATATCTCCGAACTTAAATGTTTCACTGTCCACCTCGCCCTCGGTTCTGTTAATGATCTTAACTCGAAGGGCAGAATAGTGATCTGCATGTCCGGCTGTTACAAAGCTGATCTTTATTCTTAAATCGTCATCAAGCCGTCCGAGCATAGTTTTTCCCGAATATGTTTGGTCGGTTATGAAGTCGCAAGACCCGAACATCTTTTTAAGTTCTTTTTCAAAGGTTGTCATTTTTCTTCTCCTTCCTCTATTATTGTTAGTTTTCCGTTTGCATCTATGACGAAAACAAGCAGACCTTTCTTCATCATCATTACTGTGTCAAGATATGTTTTTACGGAATAGCAAAGCTCGGAAAGCTCTTTGCATACCACCCCGTCTATTCTGTTCGCTTCATGCATTCTTTTTATAAGGCTTCTCTGGAAATCTATGGATTCTACATCCATAAATGCGCCTAAAAGCTTGAGTCTTGGATCCTCAGACACAAGCTTTATAAGCTCACAAAGAGTGTCATATATTTCTTCTTTTTGTCCATCCGGATTTCTTATGTAGATTATTACTTTTTTTATTTCTTCCACCTTTATTTCTCCTTTTTGCCAACTTTAATTGTCAAAATATTCTTTTGGCTTGATTTCTTTAATGAATCGGGATACCTCTTTTACTGATGAGATTCGAGGGTGTTTTCCCAACACCTCATTTATTGCATTTGAATAAGAGATATTATTTGCGCGTGAATCGAGTATGCTTATTACTCCGGTATCCGTCTCGGTTCTAACCAGTCTTCCCGCACCTTGACGGAGCTTAATAATCATTTCGGGGATTGTGTATTTGTTCATGAATTCTGAGAAGTCGCGGCATTTTTCCTTCTTCTCTTGAAGAACGGCATTTCTCAAAGGGAACGGCAATCTTACGATAATCACCGAGGATAGACAATCTCCGGGGCAATCTACACCTTCCCACATGCTTCCTGATGCAAAGATAACTCCGTTTTTACTCTTCTTAAACATCTTTATCGCGTTTTTATCTCCGCGTGTCATCACAAACAGATCATATTTTTTAAGCTTGTCCTTTGTAAGCATATAAATCTCCGAAAGTGCCTTGTAGGATGTGAAAAGTATTGCGGTATGACCGTTTGTTGCTTCCACAAGCTCTACCACCCTGTCCGCTACCGCTGCGAAGTATTTGTCATTGTCATTGGGCGCAGGCAGATCCGTGGGTATATAAAGCTTGGTGTGTCTTTGATAATCAAAGGGTGATGGCACGCTCTTTTCGTAAGTACGCAATCTTCCAAGAATATTGATTCCGTTCTGTTCTCTGAAATAGTCAAACGATGTACCGTCACTCATCGTTCCCGAAGTCAAGATGTAGTTCATCTCTTTATTCCAAACTTCGTTATACAAAACTCTTCCTATATCCTTATATGTAGCACGAACAATAACGTTTTGATTATCATCCTCTTCCACCCATACCGTGATGTCATGAGGCTTAACGATATCCTCGAAGCCTTCAAGGAGATTTTGACACCAATTCTTGTATTCCGCTGTAGCTAATTTCGTGCTCTTCTTGATTTTATAAAGGCAATCCGCTATTTCTTCTGCGCATTTCCGTTCCTTTAAACTCAAGGCAACCTTTGTATTAATACTGTAATCTTCTTCCGCTTTGACATGACGAGCCATCGACTTAAAGAAGGCTCTCGCATTTAACTTCAAGGATCTGATCGTTTTCTTGTATTTATCTTCCATGCCCTTGTTGACAGCAACATCTTTTATGGCATCTATGAAGATGGAAACCTCCTTTTCGGTTATGCGAATGCCAAATACATCAAGAGCTGCGTCCTTAAACTTATGAGCTTCGTCTACGATTACGAGGCTGCTGTTTTTCAATATATCAGTCTTTGTTTTCTTTGTTACAAGATATAGATTGTGGTTAGTTACCTGTACATCTATATCTCTATCGAATTGACAATAGTATCTGAATTTGCCATATCTGCATTTATCTCTGTACTGACACTTTGCGCAAAGACCCTTAACGCAGATTTTATCCTTCACGTTAGGCGGCAGTTTGGTTTTATCCAAATCGAATCCATTCTTCTCATAGTCATGCTCTTTCAAATACTCTATAAGCTTTTTGTTTTTTCTTGGCCGTCTTTCCAAGCTCTTCATAAACGTTTGATATCTTGAGTAGCACATATAGTGTTCTTTGCCCTTGCGAAGCACAACCTTTAGCGGTTTGTGTATAACGCCATACTCGCAGAGCATTTCGGATAACATTGGAATATCCTTTTCGACTATCGAAGTTTGAAGCTCTATAGTAGAAGTTGCTACGGTAATGGGATTAGACATCCTGTAATACGGCAGGCGTGTTCTTGCAATAATAGCTGCAACGAGATAGGCAAGTGTTTTTCCCGTGCCGACCTCCGCTTCGCATATTCCCACGGTTTTCTGTGTCATTGATCTGTACATGGATTTCGCAAGGTTCATCTGTTCAAATCTTAGTTTGTACCCGTAACGTGGCATTATGGTTTTGAATACAAGCTCTATAACATCCATCGGATCGGCATTGGTCAAAGCGGCACTTCTCCTATCTCCGGTGTACTTTATAGAGTTGAGAATAGCGGGGACTATAGAGTTGTATTCCTTTTCGGTATAGAGAACTCCGTCCGGCTTTACGAGTATCTGTGAGCCGTAACCGGTTTCCATATCTAAGGCTATATAAACAAGCTCATTTTTGTGATGGCAATGATAAACGACAAACCGTCCTTCAAAAGTGAAATCGTATTCGCCATCTTTGTATACGCGGTTGTTTTCTTTAATAATATCGAACAGATCTTTATGTTCAAATGTAATTTCTAACATTTTTTACTTCCTTTCTGTATATATCTTCAGATTAGCAGCAGTATAGTAGGCATAGCAAAAAATATATGCCTACAACACTACTGCTAATTTGCATAGCAATAGTGTTATTATCATGATGAGAACGTCGAGTATTCCGTAGCATACATCTTTCGGCTCAGCTTCGAAAGAACGGACTTCACGTGTGACTAACAGCCATCAAATTCCAGACTGAGAGTCGCACCTCGCATTGCTATTATCGCGAGCTGTGCATAACACAGGAGTATCATTATTCACCGACGACCTGGTCATGGCCTGCCGTACAATGCTAAATATACTGTACGGTCCGGCACGAAGTTTATCGCTCGCTCAAGTTTCCTTGAGGTCATGGCGCCTTCGTCCGGCGGCTATCCCTTCCGGGATAGGCCTCGGAGTTCCCCCGACGTTCCCTTATTCAATTTTCAAAGAGCAAAGAGGCTCTGTTTGACCCTCTCACCCTTTATTGCACACTTTTTTTGAAAAATGCAAAAAAATTATTTCAAAAATTTTTTCAAGCGGTCTAAAATGAGTCGTTTTTGATAAGCAACTACCTGTCGAGAACTCTCTATCTTCTCCGCATATTCCCCCTCTGTCAAAGGATTGTCCGACAGAAAAAGGTAGAAAATCAGTTCCATTTCTTCTTTGTCTAATGAGGGTAAAATATTATTTAATTTGTTTATGCGTTCTCTTCTCAAAACGGTATTGTAAACATCATCCGAATCTTCCGCACAGATAAAGGCTTCAAGTGTTTCTTCCGCTTCTTCGCCTACATTCATATCAAGAGAAATAGTTATGTATCCTTTGCTATGTTCGGTCAAATAATCTGCGTGTCTCTTTTCCGAACGGAACTCCGATTTGAGTTCATCGGGAATTTTCATGCCATAGCTATTTCCGCTTTCATCAGTATCTTCCATGTACTCCCCTTTGCCTTCTGCGGAAGATTGGTAATCGTATAACGCTTTTCCGCGCAATTCCTTGTATCTGACTTTTCTATCCTCGGAGTAAAACTCTCCGTTCTCATCGATAACATAAAATGTTTTCATCTTTTAATCTCCTTAATTTTTGAATTCTTGTAGTTTTGAAATTCAAAACAGAGATTAAGGGTATTTAGCTATATACTCTTCATAACGGTGCTCGGACATAAAAAATACTCCTCCCGTGTTTAACCTCCGGGAGGAGCTATTGTTGGGCTTTTGTCTGCCGTATAGAGTTTTTCCGATTATTTAGGCATACGAACTCCTTTTGTGTCATATTGTTTCTACGGAGGTAGTCCTTAATTTTCTGGAAAAGATCCTCGGGTACCTGAAATGCAAGTGTTCTCATATTTGCCATAGTTGTTTCCTCTTTTTCATTTATTTTAGGGTGTAATTCGTTTTCAAGAGCGCGAGATACAAACTCCGCCATTGTTATTCCGTTGCTTTCGATAAAGCTTTTAACCTCTGCGTGAAGTTCGGCATCTACTTTAACGGTTATGCCTTTTTTATTTTCTTCCATCTGCACTCTCCTTTTCATAATTTCGGATAGCATTTTCAAGGAGTTCTTCGACCGAGGCTCCACGTTCTTCTGCTCTTTTTTCAAGCAACTCTTCATATTCTGTTAGAATAATTTCAAATTTCATTTTTTCTCCTTGTCTTTTTTACATGTTAATTTCTCTCTCGCCTGTTGCAACTGCAAAGGTTGGACTGACATCCATGCAGGATACCACGCAAGATACCGTGCAAGATGATGGTCAAGACAGCGTGTCTTGATTAAGCTCGGCTATTGAGAGATGATCGTGTTCTTCATCGTTATCTACGAGGTGTATATACTCAAGGTTACACCCCATAAGAGAAAACACCGTCATCAGCTTTTCCGACGGCGGTGTGTTTTCGGGAGCCTCGGAGAGATATTCGGTTATCTCTATGCAGTCCTCGGTTGCGATTGCCTCGCTTATTTCATCTCGGCTTTTAAGCTCGTCTATGATCATTTCGCCTATTCCGTTTTCTTTGGTTACGGTCATATCGAAATGTTCCTTTATGTCATCAAAGCCTATTACCCAAAAGCCGCTGTCAAAATCTCCGAAGCGACCTGCTATGATCTCATCCACGATGTCCTTGATCTGCTTTTTGAACAAAGGCTTTGCATATGGCAAAAACGAACTGTATTTAGGGTAGTACGATCCCTCGCTGTTGACGAGTATTCCGTCATCGCTCTCGTCATTAAGCACCAGCAGGGAGTCGGAATAACCATCTTCTCTTACACACAGATTTTTCGCGTGGCGCTCTATGAATGAATAATCGTCAAGCAAGTGCTTTGAGAAATAAAAAAACAAAGATTTTGCAAATATTCGCAAAATCTTTGTTTTTTTATTTCAATATCTTTTTTAATGTAGGTAAGATGCCCTGTGCCATAAACCAGAAGCCGAGGTCGGTGGGATGACAATCATCAACGGTATATTCGTGATTCAATCCGTCAAAGAGATCCGCACCGTAGCGGATATAGACATTTTTATCTCCTCTTGCAACGGCATTATCATAGGTTCGTTTTATCATTTCCTTGCGCACCTCTGTATCACCACTCGGACGGGAGCACGGCCTTGAAATCATAACGATTGGCAGATTGGGGTGCTTTTCTCGTATTCTAAGGAACATTCGTTCGTGAGTGGCTTCAAGATGCTCGACACTGGGAGCATTGTGGTCATAATCGTAAACGAAAACAGACATATCAAGATTTGCGATATAGTCAGCTATCGCATCCTCTCCTTTTGCAGAACCGGCAAAACCGAGATTTATGTAGTTCGTGTCGAGGGTGCGCTCTATTATCGACTCGTAAGCCATTCCGGGACGAGATGCGCAGCCGCCTTGGGTTATCGACGAGCCGTAGTAAACAATAGGCTTTTCGTAGGTGTAATCCGGAGCTTCCTTCAGTGTCGAGCCTTCGTCAAGTCCGATAAGCACCTCATAGACTCCGTCGTAAAGGGGAAAATTTATGGTAACAACATCATCCCCAGACCCCTTGTTGAAAATACTTTCATAAGCATAGTTTTTCATATTTATGGGCGGTATTGCCGTAGAATAAAAGACTCCGTTCACATAAAAGTCAACCCCCGAAGATCCCGAAAGAGGCATATGAGGCATATGTCCTTCAGCGGTCAATCTAATTATCAAGGCAACACGTCTGCTATTGGTAACAAATCTTATTCTTCCGCCCGCTGTATGGGCGCAAAGCTCCGAAACGCCTGGATTTACGGTCTTCGCAATCTCTCTCGGCATACGGACGAAGATATCGCCCTCTCTATATACTCCGTAAATTCTGAACGGATCTTGCTCCGGACTGTAAAACGCAAAACCGCTTTTATCAATTTCAAGATCAACCGAGAGATTCTTATCAATTTTTGAAATGTCCATTTTATTTTTCCTCCAAGGCATACTTTATGACAGGATATATTTCTTTTTCATATAATCAAATCCAGATCGGTTGGACGAATGTTATCAGCGTAAAAGTCATCACCAAGCTCCTCGAAGGAACTGTCAGCGTAAATTATATAAACCTTCTCATCACCCATGGCTTTTGCCGTGTTAATTCTAATTTATCAAATTAAAGGTATTTCACGGGTTCACGCAAACGGATTACACAAGCAGATTACCGCTACAGTACCGAGCAACATACCAATCCACTGTTTTGTGCTTAAACGTTCGCGAAACAAAACCATCGCAGAAAGAGTTGTCAATACGAGTCCTCCACCGTTAACCACAGGAAAGAAAACTGCGCTATCCATAATACCAGAAAGATAAAGGTTCCATTTATTGTTTAGTGCAATACAAACACCACCGATAATGATTAGAATCACAACAAATCTACTGATGCCAGAGGTTCTGAACATTTCATAACTTGATTTATGTGCCTTCCTTGCATAGCATATGCATCCTATAGCCGAATATACAGTAGAAAAAACGAATGCAATCAAAAGAAAGGCGTTTAATTCTCCTTTATATACAGTATTCTGATGCCATTTCTGCATAACTCCGATTCCGCCGGAGCATAAAAACAACACACCACAAAACAGAATCCAGCGCATTGATGTTTTCTTGTTCTCTTTATCAGACGAAACCGATAAAACAAAGCAGCCTACCATAAGAAAAATGCCAATCCATTGCACGAGGACAATCTGTTCTCCCCATATCAATGCGCCACACAAGGTCGGTATCATCGTGGAAAGTGACGCAATCACCGTGGTATATGACAATGGCCCCAGCTTTAATGCCCGAATGTTGGACAATTGTCCTAATGCTGTAACCACCCCAAAAACAATTCCCAAAGCGATTGTGAATAACGATGGAAGCGAGAATTTATTCATAATCAAAAGAACAACCGTTGCTGTCAAAGAAGATAATGTATTGTACCAATATCCAACAAAGGCAGCATCACGTGTGCGATTGATCACATATTGCTTTGTAATAGTAGCAACAAGACTGGCTGACATAGAAAAGGCTAGCATAAGAGCTGTTACCATATACTTTTACCGTCCAGCTCGATGTTTTTACAATTTTCAAGCTCTGTTGTAAAGAGGTTGAAATCGTTTTGCTTTTCTCCATTCAAATAAAGATTATTTATTGATATATTTTCAAAAATCACATTTTCATCTCGCGATTTTATCACTATTCGCGGTTTTATGGAATCTTCATCGGTATAAACCCTGATATTGTCGAAATAAATGTCACAAACCTTTCCTACAGTCTGACATCTTTCGATTTTATAACCGTTTTCCGTTGTGAAAAATCCCGGCCACAGGTGATTGGTGAGAGAAATCAATACAGAAGACTGTTTTTTTTCGGAGCCATCGTATATCATGTCGTCGCTAGTTTGCATCACCATTGGCAGAGTATCATGCTGGAATTCCACGTTCATATTTTCAAAGTGTATATCATGAATTAACGCGGAGTGTCCGTTTGGTACAGCCAACGCAGGACCTTGATTGTGAATTAAATCACAGTTTTTGAACCAAACATTTTTATATTCCTTGGCATGTGTTTCAATTCCCAACTCGCAGGTATGTCCCCAACCACACCACAAAACGCAATTATCCACAACTATGTTTTCCAAACACCCTTCGTAGTCATAAATACCCTTTATCGTTATCGTATCATCAAACGAATGAATGAAACTGTTTTTCACAATTACGTGGCTTGTGTTAACGATGTCTATTCCATCGGTGTTGTACCGCCATTGTCCAACGATTTTTATATTATCTATCGTTACATTGCTACAATAAAACATCGACATAACCCACATCGATGAATTAAGGATAATAATATCCTCTATGGTAATATTGTGGCAGTTGTATATCCTAAATGCACCCTTTGTATAGTTCTCGTAGCCATGCTCCAAAACTCTCTCTTCGCAGCTGTTGTCTAAAATTCCTCCGCCATATATCCGCACGTTTTTTGCTCCGGTAGAATTTATTGCGCCAAAGACGATTGCTTCTTCATCAATGTATATTATATCATTATCGCGAAGATTGATAACTCCGGGAAAATGAAGACCGGGACCGAAATAATGTGTGGCAGATTGAGCATCGGGATATTCCTTAACGGGATTGAAAAATATATGGAGGACCTCATGAGAAGATCCAAGCTCCAATACATAACTTCCAGTATCCTTGAGCGTAAAAACGATTTCTCCGTTTTCTAACTCTAACGTAACATTTTTAGAAAGCGGTCTTACCAATGCATTATCAAAGCTCTTCTTCGGCTTCACTTTAAGCAAAACATCCTCATCAGCACTAAAGGTTATAAAAGCAGACAGTTCCGTTTGTGACAAATCTCTCTGCTTGCCTGGCCAGGGACGGTTGAATGGTATAGCTGATTCTCGGCAACTACGCACAGGACATTCTCTGCCGTTGACACTTACGCAGTAAAGATCGGTTTCAATAAGAGCATTGACCTCATTTGTCGTAGGTTCAAAAATTGAACCTATATGGCATTTGCCTAGGACTGAATATATCCCCATTTCTGTTTTTTTGTTAATTTGCGGTATTTTAAGCATTTGTAAGTTCACTCCATAAAAACATTATTTATTACCGGTTAATCTTTATTTTTCTCAATTCAAGTGGCAATATAAACCCGCTTCAATCTTTACAACAGACTCATTATAATTGATCCATACCGGAACGGCAGACGGATTGTATACCAAATCTGCGGAAGCACTGTAAACCAAACTTTCGTATGCTTGCACATAATCGTAGATCTCGATATTGGTTGCATACCAAATATCCTCTCGACCACCTATTTTTTTGCAAAAGTTCTCAATTATGTCCCAATTATCATTGTCATCGAACTCATAGCTATGTCCCCAAAGATAGAACAACCACGGCTCTATCAACGATGTAGCATTCAAAAAGCGTTCAACTAATTCAAACAAACGCGGATGGTTGTGATGACACGTCGCCTTCAGACGCAACCAATCCTTGGGAAGTCTAAACGATTCTGTGATTTCTGTTGTACGCGCATACGCAATATCGCAGAGGCGTAAACATTCGACTACATGGTCATCATAAGTTCCTTGAGGATAAGCCATGCCACGAATAATTCCACCAAACAGCTCTTCCAAATTTTTTCGATCTTCCATAACCTCTAGGCACGCAAGATGCGGTGGGATTTTCTCCAGGAACGGATGTGTTAGTGAATGAACCGCAACCTCATGCCCTGAGTTCCCGTAAAGCGATTTAACGGCTTCTACACAAAGCAGCCCCTGTGTAGCAAGCTGTTTAGGTGTTTCGGTCGGAAAACGTCCACTGTTTAGATTGAAAGTGCATTTGATGCCATAGCTATCCAAAATTTTCATAAAACGAATATCCTGCACAACACCGTCATCATAACTGAGTGTCACTGCTTTCGGTCTTCCCTGCGGATAAAGCATATTAATACATTTTCTCATATTTAATGTCCTTCTGTTTTTTTCTTGAACATATTACATCACATCATGTTCTCCGTGTAAATTCAAGTATAAGAGAAAATGTGCATCTACAAAGAAATCATACTTTAAGATGCACATTTTTTAATCACCCGACAGGTATGATGGTTTTATTGGAAAATATCGGGGATTTATTCTCCTGCAACATAATCCTTTTTAATAACACCTACGAAGGTATCATCGAAGTAAACTGCAGAATTTGTTGCAGCCTCTCTCATATACATGCCAACAGCATTTACATATGTGCTAAAGTCGCCGTCTATTGCACCGGATACAGTTTTCTCAATAAATTTTTCGCCATCAACATAATACACAACTATACCATTTGAATAGTACATCATCGTAATGGTATGCCACTCACTCAAGTTGATCTGCTTGCTTCCATACATAGAATATGCATCTCCTTTGAAGCCAACGTGGAAGTGAAGATTTTCACCGCCATCCTCGCTATCAACGTAAAGAGAACCTATATCAGCGAAATGAACAGCATCCTTAGCCGCTGTAAAGTTCATCATCCAAGAACCGTCGCTAGCGCTGTAATAGCCCTGATATACAACTGAATTAGCGGCTATAACCTTTATTTTTGTTTCAAACACAAGACAATTCCCTTCGGCTTCATTGGTAGAAGAAGCGAAAAAGCTTCGAATAGCATTACGAGACTTCGGACCTGCAGACATAGTAAGATGCTCGACAACGGTGTTCCCCGAATCATTAACGATACTCAACCAAGCACGATTCTTCGTAGTATCTTTTGCCTTATTATCAAGGATAACATATCCTTCTCCGTTCTCGGGATAAACCTGTCCGCCAAGAGCCGAAATGCTGGTTGCACCTTCGTAATTATATCCACCATAAACATCATAATAATTGCCTGCGGATGCAGAACCGGGAGCTACAAGAGTATGAGCAGCAAGCTCAATTTCTGCCCCTACCGAAACAGTTCTGGTCTGTGTGGTAAGCACTCCGTCAACGAAGGAATACTCCGTAAGCTTCCAAACCTTTGTAGTGTCATCGGTGGGAGTGATAGTAACCTTTGAGTTAGGCTCATATACACCTGCTGCAAACCCGCTTACAGCACCACCGTCAATGTTAAGATAAAATCTGTCGGTAACAAGGGTCTCATTAAGTCCCTGCTCGAAATTGTTGAAGAGGTCCTGTGCGTTTGCCGCATATTCGAGGTAAGAGAGGTAGAGCTTCTTCTGATAAAGCTCCTTACCGTCGGTAGCATTTACAACACCGTCGGCATAGAGTCTCTCAAAGAAGTACTCGGCAAGGCTGTACTTAAGCTCAGGACCAACCTTTCCCCCATCCTCAATGTGTACAACTATTTCCTTGCAAACAGCGCTTGCGGGGATGCCTGTTACTTCAAAGATATAATATGTATCCTCAGTGCCAGTAATTTTGTC
This sequence comes from Eubacteriales bacterium, assembly GCA_045636445.1. Classification (GTDB taxonomy): domain Bacteria; phylum Bacillota; class Clostridia; order Oscillospirales; family CAG-272; genus UBA1740. The sequence continues at coordinate 39,253 of JAZTXO010000042.1, forward strand.
TGTGGTTATGGTCTCGAAATAACCGACAGAGCCGCTTACATCTTCGCTTTCAATAAAGAGCTTTGCATTAGCCGATATCTTGGATGTAGAAACAGCGTAACGAATGGAAAGAGTATCGTTATATACTATGTTTTTTCCTGCTATGGTAAGGTCGGAGTCAGTAGCAGTCTCAGTCTCAGCAGCTGCGTTGAACGCAAAAGCTATACCCAACATAAGTGCTACTGCAACTATAAATGTGAAAATTTTTGTAAGTTTAGAATTTTTCATTGATTTTTCCTTTCTTCATTAATTGCTAATTACTCATTTTTGATTTGTGCGAAATTCGTTTCGCACATCATGTCCAGGTATCTTCGTTACCGCTGCCGCCGGAAGAGCCCCAGTCAAAGCGGTCGCCCCCGCCTGAGGTTGCTATCACGTCAGAGTTGCTAAATCTCAAAATTTCAAGCTCTGGGTCGAGATAGGGTGATTTTAGTTTCTCTTTTTTCAAACAGTTTCACCTCCTTGTTATGGATTTTTATGTGAATTTGCTAATAATAATTTACATTTTTGCAGGTTTTCTTAAGTTTTCGAGGAATGCATCATACTGCTCCTTGCCGTGAATCGGGGGAATAAATCCCTCAAGCTCGAGAGCACCAAATATCTTACCCACAAGGCCTGTGGTGCAGAGTATGGTTGCGTTTACGTCACCCTCATTTATAAGCCCGGGAGTTACGGGCGCGCCCTGTGAGGTAGGACAGGTTGCATTCGGTGTGTAAGAGAATGAGCCGTCAGACTTTTTGAAAGTAAGTGCTTTCATTTTCGAGGCTTTGATGCCCTCGGGTGCCATCCTTAAAAGGTCAACGTAAATTTCCTCAGCCAACCTTTGCTCTTCATCATTTCCATACTGTCTCAGATTTTTTATTGCATTCCATACCGAGAACCATGCATTGAACTGATAGCATACAGTAGAACATTCCTCATCCGAGCAAATGCAATCCATAGCGGTTTTCGCCATATTATAAGCATTGGGTATGGCCTTCTCTGCCGCACCGTAAAAGCAACTGATTTTAAGAATACCGTTTATTGCCTCATATCCCGATGCGTTGCCCCAAATACCCGTTTCGGGATGCTGGTACGTGTCCAATATCTCCAAGGCAATATCCATATATCCGGCACTTGCTATCTGCCCTACCTGGGCGGCAAGTGTGTTCCCGGACCAATATGCCTTATTTTCCCAGTCAAAAGAATTAACATATTCTCTAAAAGCTTTTTCCGAACGGAGATATTCAGGCATTACCGAAAGAGTCTCTACTTTCTTCTCGCCCTCCGTCAAGGCTGCCGCCTTCAATCTTTCGTTCGCAGTGGAAGATGGGAAGTTATAACCAAGACGCCGTGCCAGATCTTCGCTCCACATAAGGTCGCGTCCTCGGCGAGAATCCTTGATGTTTTTGCCCCACTGAGGGTGATAAATATATCCATCCTCAGTGTCAAAAAGGGACAGGTTAAAATTCTTAATTTTCTCGATCATCCACTCGGGATGTTCGAGATCGCTTTCTACCATTCCGGATCCTTTAAGGTAGTTCATTGCCTGAATCGTAGACTCGATATCCGGAAGAAAACCTTCAGTGTCTCTTGCTGAATTCGAGTAATAAAAGCCCCCTATATCCGGGTCAAAAAGCTTTGCCAGCCAAATAACATCAAGCGTACCATATGAGGAATAGAGGTCTTCTATGGCATCGATAAAGGCTCTGCCGTCTCCACCTCTCTTCATTACTTCGGCGGAGAGTTGTTCAAATTTTTCTTGTCTAAAATTCGTACTCATTATTTCTTCCTGGGTTGTGGCTTGCCGCATATTTTAACGGCAAGCCATTTTTGTTTCTTATTCTCCTAAAATGTATTCCTTATCAACTATGCCTACAAACGTATCGTCGAAGTAAGCTCCGAATCCGCCGTTAAGACCACCACGCATTCTTACCAAAACAGAGTCGTAGTATTCATCGATATCAACGCCGCCGGATGCAACCGTCTTTGAAGAAACATAAACACCGTCAACATAATACTTTGCAACACCGTTGTCATAGGTTTCAATCCTTATGGTATGCCACTTGTCAACTTCAATCTCACCACCCTTATCAAGAGTGTTAGTGAACTGGTAGGGTGCAACACAGAAGCGATATCCCGACTCAGCAGTTTCATCTGCCACTATTGAAATGCAAGCAGTAATAAGTCCTCGTGCACTTGTGTCCGAGTATCCGGAACCTGTACAGTATACTGTCTGACCATTTGAATTTGTTGAAGTGTAGCTCTTACCAAGTTCTATTGCAAACGCTTCTTTATAAGTATCGGCAGCATAATTTGCAAGGGCTGCAGGAGCTACATCGGAAATAAGTATTTTTGTTTCAAATACAAAACAATTACCCTCCTTCATATTTGACTGGTTCGTTGTGAATACGAGAGGTGTGGTATCCTTCGAATCATACTTATGATACTTCAGCACCTTATTAACCGAAGATGAAACATCAAGAGGATCGGTTACAAGGTTGAAGTAAGCTCTATCCGAGGTTGTGCTGAACGAGCCATAGTCGTAGAGAGCATATCCTGCAAGAGAATGCTTGTTCATATTGTTACGGTTTGAACCATATACAAGTCCTGAAATGGCAAGATTTCTTACACTTTCGGCATCGTTGTATGCAAGACCGCCATACTCGTTGTAGTATTCACCAAGATAAGAATTGGAGGCGCTGTTTGTACCGTTCGGGGTATCTGTTGTACCGGTATTCTCATTTTCATCATCCGTTCCTTCGCCGGAATCGTTGTCGGTTCCATCACCAGTGTCTGTGCCATCACCTACACCGGGATTTTCGGGGTCGGTAGTTTCTCCACCTTCAGCATCACCGCCCGTGCTAGGGGGCTCGGGATCTTCGGTCTCAACTTCTGACTGAACAAAACCAACAAATGTGTTATCAAAGTAAACGCCGGCGCCACCTGTTAATCCCCAACGAGGTGTAATTATAAACGAATCAAAGTTTGCATCAAGGTCAACACCTCCGGAGGCAAATGTCTTTGTGAGAACGAGATTTCCATCAACGTACATATTCACCTTTCCATCGTCGGCACAATCAAGAGTTATAGTGCTCCATTTGTAAATCTCAATGAGGCCGCCATTCTCGGAGGTATCAACAGGGTCATAAGACGTGAGGTAATACTTGAAACCGTCATCAGTTTTTTCGGCGTATATGCAGGCAACTAGTGTACCTTCCGCAGCCGACCACCAATCACCGCTACCACCGGCTGCATTATAGCTACCGTTACACTTGGCAAGCGATATGCTCATAATGTAGTCTCTTGTCTCTGTGCTGGAAACTACAGATTCAATGCCCTTAGTATCAACCAACATAAAATCTGTTTCAAGTATTAAGTGATCACCTTTGGTTTTTCCGCTGGCTTTGTTTGTAAACACAAGATCTACACGGTCGGTATCATTGTGCCTATGCATCCAAAGCACCTTGTTCGCGGCATCGGCGGGATCTGTTACAAGATTCAGATGAAGCCTGTCAGAATCGGTAGCATATGGTGCTGACTTGTCGTAAAGGGTATATCCTGTGGGAGATGCATTGCCGTTTCTATACGTTCCGAATAGGTATCCGTGACTTGCATAATAGTAAGCACCTGCGCCCTCGTCATCATACGAAAGACCGCCATATTCTTTATAATACTCACCCTCATAGCTTGGTTTGTCGGGTGTCGGAAGAGGCTCAGGTTCAGGCAAAGGCTCGGGCCTCGGATCATGAGTCATCTTGAACTGCTCAAACTTGACATTATCAAGATAAATTGAAGCATTTGTACTGCTATGAGTGTATATTCTGACGTTAGATACAGCATCAAATGCATATCTCGGCTCATAAGCGTTATATCCTGTTCCGAGGAGTGAGCCATTGATATAAACCTTAATCAGCACATCAGCATATCCGTCAAAATCATAGTCTATATCGGTCTTGGAATACTCAACCCTAAGATTGAACCACTCTCCGATTTTTACCGGCTCACCATATATAAGTGTTTGTCCACCGATATTATCGTCCAAATAAACATTGCCGGAAGAATAGAACATTCTAATTCTGGAAGCATACTGACCACCCGCCATAAGATATAGTTCATAGGCATCGGCAGTTGCTGCCATATCTGTCATCAAATCTGCTTCAAAGGCTACCGCATTGGCGCCGGACACCGTCTTCAAAAGCGGAATATAAAGCGAATCGTTTCCGCCAACAGAGGTAGTGTACTTCAAAACTTTGCTATACCCCCTGCTTGTAAGCATTTCTTTTACTCTGAGCGCCGCACCCGCAGATCTGAAATCGAGAGAGAACAACTTAGCCACGTTACCCGTGGAAGAAGACTCAAAATTCAGACTCTCTTTTCCCGACTCGGGATTGGGTGTTCCGGGATCTTCCGCCGTAAAGAGCATATTGTAGCTCTCAAACTTAAGATCATCAAGAACCAAAGAGCCCGAATTTACGCTAATCGCAACATACCCAAGAGAAGTTGAGGTCACATTATAAGTAACGCTGCTTACACCTATGCACACACCATCTACATAGAGGTTGAGCATATCGTTGGAGGGACTATACATTACCTTAAGTGTGAGTTCTCCAACAGAGAATGTGGCGAAAGGAGCGTCATAACGACCTTTTGCTCCAACCTCATAAATCTCAATCTTTGAATTTGATTTTACAAAGTCAAAAGCAATAGCGGTATTACCGTTTTCATCGGTAAAGTTAATACGGAAGTTGACCGCTTCGGATTCGGAAAGATTGAGAAGCGTTTCGAAGAGTGTTGCGTTTGCTACAAGACTTCTCTTGTTTACGGGAATCTTAGCAGATGCACCCGCGTTGTTCAACTTAAGAGCACCGTCAGCGCTTACAGAACCTGTAACAACTATATCCCCAGGCATAGACTCAAAATCATATTTTTTCTCTTCTATTTGAGGTTTGGTAGCAGCATCGTAAGAAACAATATTGCGTTCCGCCTTGATATCATCTACGGTAATACTCGACGTAATACCGTCAGCCGTTACGTCTGTAAGTATGAAATGACCATAAGTACGGAACTTTGCCTTTGTACAGAAAATGTCTGTTGTGGTTACAAGTTTATTATCAAGATAAATAAGCGCCGTACCCAGTGTCTTGAAGTACTGAATTTTCAAGGCAAACTCGGTGCCAACAGGTGCTTTAAATCCGGATATTAACACTCCGGTAGAACCCGTTGATGCATCATAAAGTGCAAGGTATTTTTCGCCGTTTTCTTCGGTTACAACAAGACGAACGCTCATCATTGCGGTCGCTTCCTTGCTAAGATCTCCAAGTATTATTTCATAGGTTGCTCCAACTGAGGTTTCAGGAGCTACAGTCATCGCGAATTGTACGATATTACAGTTTGAACCTTTTGTTCTGACGGTTACGGGTATACGAAGTGATTCGATGCCGTTTGCACCGTTTACAACGAGACTTGTGTCCCCATCTTTTTCTGAAAGAGTAGCATCGGATGCCGATGTCACGATATCACCGTCTATCCCCTCTTCAAAGTCATATATCTTTTCAGGCTTATCGGGAGCATCGACGTTCATAATAAGATAGTCATTCGTCTCGGGCTTGTAAACGTTGTTATTCTGTGTTACTACGGCATTGTCAACCAGCATTGTACAGTTATTGGTCGACATCATAATAATTCTGACACTTTGGAAGTTGATTTTTGGATTCCCGTTGCCCTCAACCTTTGCACCATACGCATCATAATAGTTATCGGTAACGGCAACCAACTTTTCATTAAGATATATCTTTATTCTTACTTCCTTTTCAACAGCATCAAGAACATAGTATTCCAGACGGATTTTAAACCATTCGCCTACTGATGCTACTCTGCCTAATGCGAGAGACACCGAGTTTGCACCAGTGGATGATGATTCTTCATATAAATAAACACCGTCGTTTTTATCGATTCTTCCGTCGTTGTTTTCATCCATTACAACGACTCCGAGCATATGCACCTCGGAATAAAGCTGAATTTGCGAAATGTACCCTGCATCAGAAGAAGTAATGCAAAATTCAGAATCCATAACAAAGCAGCTTGCACCGCCTATCATACTGACACTGGGTATAAGAACATAGTCGTATCCGTTATTTATCGACTTAAACTCAAGAACATTACCCTCACCTCTCGGGTCTTCAACCACCTGCACAGTGCCTGAAGAATTTTGAAGCACGGTATGAGAGCCGGGGGCGGTTCCTACAGAATCATCATCATAAGTGTATGGCTCTGCCTCCGGAAGCTCATCCTTTATCGCCTCGGAAAGCTCCTCGAGAATAGAAAGGTATCTTATTCTGTCGCTCTCGGTATAAAGCGGAACCATATCTCCAATTCCAAGAACTTTAAAAAGTCTTGAAACCGTACCTACGGTAGCAATCTCTGTTGCGTTTATGTCGCCCTCAACCTGATTGGGAAGAGCTACATACATACCCGAAGAGGTCGTGCACGAATACTGCTGATTAAATGAAAATGAACCATCAGGCTTTGAAAATGCTGCAATACATTTTGCGGTATTCTCTATAGCTTTAGGAGCACAAAGAAGTATCTCCTTGTAAAATTCATTCATATTAGAACTAAGCGAAGGATTAAATCTGCGTACGTTCTCCATCATATCCAAAATAGCGTACCAAGTGTTATATACGTCGCAAACGATTGACACCTCTTCGGGCTTCATATTTTGAATGACTTCCAAAGTTGATTTTGCCGCTTCGATAGGATGAGGGAACGCACGTCCAAAAGCGTTCCAGGTTCCGCAAATCTTAAGAAGTCCGTTTATTCCTTCATAATCTGCATAGTCGTATTTTGTCCAAAGTCCGGTTTTAGGATTTTGCCTCGACTCAAGCCATTCGAAGTATACCTCTTCAAGACCTTCCTTTCCTTCGGCCTTAAGCTGTCTGTCCCTGGTTACTATTTGAGCTGTCCATGTTGAAAGAACCGAGCTAGTCTTATAAGGAGTTGCGTTTATATCCAAGGTGTCAAGATATGCAACAAAACTCTCTTTTGATTGAAGAATAGGGTCTACATATCCCGAGGAATTTACAACTTTTATCTTAGACACTGCTTCGACTATCGAATTTTTAAGAGGAGATGTAAGACTTGACACTTGGGTAACGGGTGTGCCATCAGCAAGAATACCATCGCCCTTGGTACCTGTCGGGGTATCATATGTAGGTTTTGCCCCAAAGTAGGAAAGAATTGCCACACCCTTTGTTAAATCGCGGCCTCGCCTTGTATAATTCGAATCTACAGCATCTTTTGTCCATTGCGGATGATAAAAATACCCATTAGGATCTTGACGTGACTTTACAAAATAAATTATCTGCTCCTGCATCCAATCGGGAATTACACTGGCAGGGGAACCTTCCACATCACCCGCAAGTCCCGAACCACCGATGAAGTCAAGAGCTTGACAGGTTGACTCTATGTCGGGAAGATATCCCAAAGTATTTCTGGCAGAATTAGAGTAATACCAACCTCCAATAGTAGGCTCATACAGATTTGCAAACCAAGATATAACGCCATCGTTATAGTTTGCGTAGAGCTTTTTGAGTGCCGCCATTATTTCATCCGTAGCTGCACTATCTCCGCCAAGCTTCCACAGAAGATTTCCTCTTACCCTGCTCCATTCACTCTCTATTTTCAAAGCATCGGCAGCTTCCTGGTACTCAAGATAATTTACCACACCGGAAGTTACAATGCCGCTTTCAAGAGTTATTGAACCATCCTTGGCTATACAATTTTTTCTGAAATATTCAAAGACTGTGTTAGCTGCGGCATCAACACCCCAACTGTCTCTTTCAAAAAGAATAACAACCGAATAACCGTCAGAATAAATTACATATCCCAGTTCCTCTGCCTCTTCTTTTTCAAGTCGGGACAGAATTCTTTCCGCCTTTTTTGAAAGCTCGCTGCCATTGTCGCCAATAATAAGCTGACCTCCCTCGGCAGGTGTATCCGCACCTTTAATTATGGGGTAATTTCCCAACAAATAGGTGATAGACATGGAAAAATCCTGTACCATAGAATCGGAAACTCCACCGTTAACTATAACCAAAGTATCACCCGGACGGTATATCTCTCCGAAATTTCTGTTCGCCTGTGATTGATTGTTTTCACCGTTTGTTTCATTACCGGTGCAAGAAAACATTGCACAAACGCTTAGCAACAAAACCAACAACACACACACAATTTTTCTTTTCATATTGCAGTATCCTCTCTTCATTTTTTTACAGCCGCAATTCCAAAGAGAACGATCGACTGTTCCATATCTCCTGACGTATTTATCGCCTTTATTTTTATGATTTTCTTTTCGGGACTTGGGTTTTTCCACTCATAGGCAAAAACTGCTATATCATCACCTATTACAGGTGTTGTGCTGTAACAAAGGGACTCAAACCACTGGTGGTCATGGGTGTAATAGCACGGAACTGCTATATCGTTGTTACCCGGAATTTCGATATCTATTTCTGCACCGTTCTTATCCGTAGAAACACGATGACGCTCAAGGGTGAAATCCTTGTAGCCTGCCTCTTTACCGTAATAGACCGGTACAAGCTCCACCGTTCCGTCATCATAACTTACCGCATAAGCACCAACGCCCCATATTTTTTCATCCTTAAAGAGGTGACTGGGTTCAAACCGCATTTCCTTTTTTGTATTATGTATGAAGAGGAGCGAGTCGGCATAAACATCAGGTTTTACAAGTATTGCTCCCGTATCAACGCTGACACCGTTCAGCTCATCGCCGAAAACAGAAACGGCATTCTTCACAATATCATCATAAATATCAGCTACATTGAGATTTATTTTCATTGCAGCGTTTTTAGAATCGCCCTTATATATCGAGGTTGCTCTCCCCCCCAGAACAAGAGGCGAAACACCTCCGCGCATAATTCCCTTAAGATAATAAGTCTTGGCTATAAGCTCACGGCATACCTCCTCGAAATCCGAGTTTGTATACTCACTATTCCAAAGAATATATGCAGAGAACATCATCTCAAAGAATATACCGTCTCTTGCAAATGTAAACTCGTCGGGAACACACCAGGACGAAACCTCTGCGCCCTTGATGCACTTTTTCCTTGAGCGCGCATCCCATTCACCAAACTGACTGCCGTGGAAGTTACCGTAAATTACATCGATGCCTTTCTCCATAAAGCAATCCTCGGATGCATGACCGAGAGAGTGATACCAGTCTAACATAAGTATATCTGACGGAAGCATCTCGATGGATTTATAAGTTGAAAGGTTATGATAATGAAGTCCGTACTTATTGTTTCCGGAGTAATCGTCTACACCGATCGGAGTACCTTTATAGCTGATAAAGGTTTGGGCACTCTCGCCCCACATAGCAATACGTATGCCTTTTTTCTTATAGAACTCATAGAGCCTGAGAATTTCCTTGCCGACAAGCTCGTGACCTGTTTTATCCTTACACTTATCACACCAACCAAGAACGCGTATTTCATCGTGACCGATAGACACAGTTGTAGGTTCAACTACCTCAATTACCTCTTCAGCAACATCAAAATAGAGCTCATAACTTTTTTCATTATTCGGGCAGTAGGTATCAGAAAACGGATCATCCTCTCTCTCGGAAATCTCGGGATGAGCAATGCACAGATAATATGCGTGAGAAAGTGCCTGAACCTCCGGTATTACCTCTATACCTCGGCTGCGACAATAGTTAACAAGGCCGCGCACTTCGTTTTTGGTAAGATAAGAGCCGCCTGCAAGCTCGGTATGCACAGAGTCCTTCCAATATACATCAGATCCTTGCAAGGCGCGATATCCTCCTGGTCCGGGAAACTCCACTGTGAGTTGATGGCAAAAGTGCTCCCACGCTACGTTTATCTCAGGATGTTTTTCGTACTGCATACCACCGCCAATTTCGAGGAATACTGTATTCATCTTGAGAAAAGCCATAGTGTCAATAATGCGTTTGAAATCATCTATCTTGTCTCTTGCTGGCAAATAGAAATGAACTCCACGCATCTCGGTGTAGGGCTTGTCCTCCACATGGCAAGCAGGTATATAAAGTCCGTTATGGTTGTTTATAAGCTGAATAAGCGTCGAAATCGCATATATTGCACCGTTCTTTGTGGCTGCCGATATAGTTATTTTTTCTTCACATACATCAAGGATATACGCCTCGGCTTCACCGCTTGACACATTCAATTCAACATCGGCATCACTTTTTACCATTTCACATTCTATATCGTAAAGAGTGTAAGCGAGTGATGAAAAATATTCTGCGACACAGGAAAGATCCTCACGTTCCACTCTGATTTTCAATGCCTTATTTATTCTAAAGCAGCCATCTGCCTCTGTGAAAATTTCTGCTTTTGGAAAAACTTTATTCATTGCTGTTTACCTTTCAAAATCTTACTCTTACCTCAATAATCGAGCAAACCCTTATGTTGAATTTATACACTTGCCCCAATATCATTAATTTATACATTTGCCTTAATATCATTATAAAGGATGAAACGATAAAAAATCAACAAAAAAGGCACAGAAAATTTTTCTGTTTTTGCGCAGAGCCTTTAACTTCAAAAAAATATATGATATAATTATAATGGACAAGGTTATGCAACTATTATAATTTAATATAATAAAGCAGTAGTTCTAATAAAATGGAGATCAACAAATGACACTCACCAAGCTTGCAAAACTTGCCAATGTTGCCGTTTCCACGGTTTCGAAGGCTTTTTCCATGCACCCGGATATAAACGAAGAAACAAGAAAAATAATCTTCGATCTAGCTAAACAGCACGGCTGCTTCAAAAAATATTACAATGCCAACTATCCTAAATTGGTTATTGCTATAATTTGCCCAGACGTTATAGCTTGTTCAAACAATGTAAAGTCTATACAGGCACGACTTGCCGAGCTCAACTGCGAAACGTGCATAACAGCCACTAACTACTCACGTGAACGTGAACTTGAGCTAGTGGAATATTACGAAAAATATGTTAAGGCGGACGGAATTGTACTGATCTCACCAAGATCCACGCCCCCGAGCAATATCGAAACTCCTATTGTCCTTCTTGACCCTTACGACATGGATGCAGCAAATGCGGGCGACTTTATAATCGCCAGCAGAAGTATCGACGCTGCCTACAAAGAAGCTATAAATCATTTTGTTGACCGCGGAATTACCGACATTGCTTTTATAGGCGACAAACTGTCTATAAGCAAATGCTCACTATTCAGAAAATTTATGACAGAGAAATTCGGTTTTGTTGATGAAAATAAAATTTCAATCAGCGAACAAATGTCTCCTGAGGGCGGTTATCAAGCAATGGCATCATTGTTGGATAAAGGATATATTCCAAGAGGTGTCATCTCGGCTTATTTTAACTTTACTGCCGGAGCAGCAAATGTTATCACCGATAGAGGGTTAAGAATACCGGAAGATATTGCAATCATTACTTTTAGCAACTCGGATATTATGAATTATATTTCGCCGGGATTTTCCGGTGTTAATAGTTTTGATGATGAAATATGTACCGCTTTGTCAGATGCGCTTGTAAACAAAATAAATGGACAAGATTATCAAAAAAATATATTCTACAATAGTGTTGTAATACACAGAAAATCTTCTGATATATAAAAAGCAACCTTAATTCTGATCACATTTAATTATCATCAATAAAATTAAATTATTTCTACCGGAGGATATCTAAAATGTATTACGAGGAAAAAGAGAACGTATTAAAGTATCCATTCTTGGGAGTTGCATACTATCCCGAAGATTGGGATGAAGAATGCATTGAGTTTGATATAAAAGAATTCAAAAACGCAGGAATAACCTGTGTAAGAATGGGTGAATTCGCATGGAGTAAAATGGAGCCGAGTCCTGGCGAATTCGATTTTGTTTGGTTGAAAAAAATCGTTAACCGACTGGGCGAGGAAGGCATTTTTTCAATTTTAGGAACCCCAAGTGCAACACCGCCAATATGGCTTTCACAGCTTTATCCTGATGTGATGATACTTAAAGAAAGCTATCAACGCGCTCGTCACGGCGGAAGAAGGCACTGCTGTTCTAATCATCCGAAATACATAGAGCACAGTTTAAGAATAGCAGAAAAGATGGCACAGGCTTTTGCGGATAACAAGTTTGTTGTTGGTTGGCAGATAGATAACGAAATATCACCTACAAAATGTCGGTGTGACTACTGCATATCAGCTTTTCGCAATTGGCTTAAAAACAAGTACGGAACTATAGAAGCTCTAAACAAAGCCTGGAACACAAATATTTTCAGCCAACATTATGATTGTTTTTCTCAAATACCTTATCCTGATTACGGATGGCACAATCCTCACATTTGTCTTGACGTAAGGCTTTTCGACAGTGATGTTCAGTCACGCTTTATATCCGATCAGATCGAAGTGTTGAAGAAGTATACAAAGGAACCCATCGGAACCGATACTATGCCTACCCTAGAGGTAGATTACGAAAGCATGACCGCAAAAAGCGACGTGATCCAGTACAACCATTACGATATGCCGATAAATCTCCCCAAACAGCGCTTTTGGCTCGACTTTATGCGACCGATAAAAAATCGCCCCTTCTGGGTAACAGAAACATCGACATGCTGGAACGGAAGTCACTATACTACTCACTCGCTAAAGCCATATGGATTTTGCAGAGTAAACTCTTGGATGCCTATTATTCACGGCGGTGAAGCTAATATGTATTGGCTATGGCGCACTCACTGGGCAGGTCATGAAATGATGCATGGCGCAGTACTGCAAGCCTCGGGCAAACCATTCCATATATTTGGTGAAGTTCAACAAGTAGCTGCCGAATTCAAAAAGTGCTCAGATTTTGTACAAAAAACTAAAGTGGTATCCGATACCGCTATTCACTTTACCGCACGCTCTTGGCATATGCAAAAAACTCAGCCTATGGTGGAAGATTTTGCTTATTTTGATAATGTATACGAGAGATTTTATTCCCCTGTACGAGATTGCGGATTGAGTACCGATGTTATTGGAGAATCGGCAGATCTATCTTCTTACCGTCTGCTCTTTTCTCCTATGGTTCTTTCTCTCGGAAACGGTGATCTTGCCTCGCGAATCAAGGCCTGGGTTAAAGCGGGTGGTGTATGGGTAGTAGGACCTATGACAGACATCAGAGACGCTGTGGGTGCAAGATTTAAAAACAGCCTTTACGGAATGTTAGAGGATATGACCGGAGTAAACGGACTCTATGAAATGCCCGATAAGGACAACCTTATAAAGTGTGCTTGGAGCAATGGGACTCAATTTACGGGAAATGATTGGTACGAACTCTTTGAAGGTGAAAACACATTGGTAAGCGTAATGGAAGGATATCCTTCATTAATTGGCAAATCTCCTCTTGTTCGTATTAAGGTGGGGGCAGGATTTGTTTATCTGTTAGGCACCTTCCCTTCAAGCGAAGATATGAACAAAGTAATTGAAATGGCAGCCAACGATGCTGGTGTTCGTCGCATAAAAACCGAAGGTTCTGTTTCATTCGCAGAAAGACGAGGCAACGAAATGGAAGGTCTTATGATTGCTGAATGTGCAGGAATGCCCGGAGCTGTACAACTCGAATCTGAAATGCTAGATCTAATCAGCGAGAAAAAATACTCCGGAAGAGTAGAGCTTAAACCATACGACGTACTGATATTAAAGAAGCAAGTGGATTAAAGCTTTCAAGTCTTTTTTAATAAGTGTAAGAGGTATAAAAATGGAATTTGTTTTTCCTAAAACCAACGAGACAAACGCTGAATTTATCTTTTCAATAGATATAGAAACCCCATCGGACACGCTTGAGCTTTGCGCTGTAGATACATATACCATTTATGCTGACGGGGAGTTTTTAGCTTTTGGTCCTGAACGTACGGCGGCAGGATATTCAAGAAAAAAGACAGTTAATATCAAGGACGTAAAGCACCTTGAAATAAGACTTCTTTCTTTTGGCGTTTCCTGCTATGAATGCGATTTTCAACAAGGATTTTTGGGCGCAACATTATTTGGGGGTGGTAAAGAAACCTATACAACTCTTGATTTTGTGTGCGAAAAAGATCTATCACGTCTTACCGATATGCCCCGATATAGCGGTCAGCGCGGTTTTGCTGAAGGTTTTGATCTTACACGAGACGCAAGAATACCTGTTGAGTGTGTAAAGGTTTCTGCACCTAAAGTAATTTCAGGTAGTGCCGATAGGTGCGACTACAACAAAGAGACCTTTGTTTTTGACGGAAATGATATATTTAAGGGATTTGAAAAAACGCGCACACCGGGCTTCTATTCTATGCCATCGATTACTCCTCACCCGCCGGCGTTCTCTGAAGATAAACTAATAGACAACTTCATCGGAAATGCCACAGAATACGATTATCACCTCCCGGTTGAAAAAAGCGGATTTTTGTGCCTTGATATTCAAGGAGACGGTGAAATTCTATGCGTTTTTGACGAGATATTATCTGAGGGGAAATGGTATTTCAGACGTTCGTGCTGTAATGACTTTTTCTACGTCAAGGCTACCGGTGGTAAAGCAACCGTAATTACTCGTGAGCCGTATACGATGAAATATCTCAAAGTAATATCCTCAAACCCAGAAACCAAAATCGTTCCCTCGTTGATTCTTTACCAAAATGACAGATTGCCCACTCTTCAAAAAACCGGTAATGCCATGTGCGACAAAGTGATTGAAGCGGCAAAAAACAGTTTTATTCAAAATTCGGTTGATCTCTTTACAGATTGCCCCGGAAGAGAGCGTGCCGGCTGGCTTTGTGATTCTTATTTTAGCGGAATTGCAGAAAAATACTTTACAGGCGAGAATAAGATCGAGCACGCTTTTCTCGAAAATATAATCTTATCTAACACCGCGGAAATAGCTTCAGGTATGTTGCCTATGTGCTTTCCCTCAGAACATTCAAACGGTAGATATATCCCTAACTGGGCTATGTGGTTTGTAATAGAGCTTGAAGCATATATTGATCGAGGCGGAGATCGCCGACTAGTAGCACTTGCAAAAAATAAAGTATATAAGCTCCTTGATTTCTTCAAAAGCTACTGTAATTCCAACGGACTTCTTGAAAGCCTTGACTCCTGGGTGTTTGTTGAGTGGAGTGCCGCAAACAACTATACCAGCGGTGTAAATTACCCAACAAATATGCTCTACTCCCGAATGTTACAAAGCGCATCGAGGCTCTATAACGACCCTTCGCTGTCCGAAGAAGCCGAGAATGTGAAAAAAGAGGTAATAAAGCAGTCGTTCAACGGCAAGTTTTTTGTTGACCACTCATTAAGAGAGAATGGCAAACTGATAAGACAGGAGGACCACATCACCGAAACTTGTCAGTATTATGCCCTCTTTATGGGAATATACAATACCCCCGAATTCTCCCGCCTTATTAAAGATGAGTTCGGACCTAAACGTAAAGATGAATATCCCGAGGTTAAGCCAAGCAATATGTTTATAGGTTATTATCTGAGACTGTTCTGGCTTTTGAGCATTGGGGAATACGAAAAGGTTCTCGATGAGTCGGTAGCTTATTTCAGTGAAATGGCAGAAAAAACCGGCACTCTATGGGAGCATAAAGGACCGGAGGCAAGCTGTAATCATGGATTTGCCTCTTCGGCGGCGGTAATCATTAACACTGCTATAAGCAATGTTGAAAACACACTATAATTTCATTTTGATTTTTTGTTCCAACAAAATGTCAAGCGGATGCTCCTTACCTTTAGGTAGAGAACATCCGCTTTTTATTAGGTTAACAAACAGTAATTTTCATGTTGCAAAATCTAAACAGAACTCGCTGAAATTATTTTTTCCCAAGCATTTATCATTTCTTTTGTTGGTTCGGATATATCTTTGCAAAAATAATCTTTATTCAGCAATTCATACTTGTATGAGCCAATTCTGTGGTACGGCATAATTTGAATTCCCCGGCAACACTCCATAGAATCTCGTATAGATATCAGCGCCTCAAAGTGCGACTCTCGGTCGTTGAGGGTGGGAATAATCGGTGCACGAATTATAAATGGTATCTTCATTTCATTGATAATATTCAGATTCGCCAAAATCGGCTTTAACGGCACACCTGTATACCGCTTATGCAGAATGTCATCGGTTTCTTTTATATCAAACAGAATAAGATCGCACTGCTCTACAACCGAAATCAAACTGCCCTCGTCGGAAAAACCGCTTGTTTCGATTGCAGTGTGTATCCCCGATTTTCGACACATTTTTAGAAGCTCGGCAGTAAAGTCGGATTGAAAAAGAGGCTCACCACCGGATATTGTCACACCGCCGCCAGAAGTTTCATAAAACACCTTATCCTTAGCCACCTCATTGTAAGCATCAGCCACTGTTATACTTTTTCCGTACAGCTCCAATGCTTTGGCAGAGCATACATCGACGCAATTTCCGCATCCAACACACAATTCTCTGTCAAAAACATGCTTTTCACCAAACAAATGACTTTGAGTGGGACATACAACTTTACATGAACCACACATTACGCATTTCCCTGTATCAAACATGATTTCATTCCGTTTTACTTGGGACTCAGGGTTATGGCACCAAACGCAACGCAAAGGACACCCTTTCAAAAAAACCGTTGTTCTGATGCCCGGACCATCATCGGTACAAAAGCGTTGGATGTTCAATATTGTGCCGCTTATCATATACGATGCTCCGTTCGCAATATAACTTCTTGCTGCATTTCGGGCGACAGTTTTGTAAAGTAATCACTGTAACCGCCGATTCTCACTACGAGATCACGGTATTCCTCAGGGTTTTCTCTTGCTTTTTCCAACAATTCTTTGTCTGTAACATTGATCTGCAATTCAAAGCCACCGCGAAGCATATACGCCTTTATAAGTCCCTGCATTATATTCAATGAATTTTTGCCCAAGGCGCTTTTTGAAAATTTCATATTTACAGCAACTCCGCCAATCAGCTCGTGATGCGCCCACTTAGTGGAAGATAAGATTGATGCGGTCGGACCGTTCATTTCTCTTCCTTGGCACGGACCTGAACCATCTCCCAAGGGGAATCCCGCAACTCTGCCGTCCGGAGTTGCTCCGGTTTCTCTTCCAAATCGTTCGTGCTGAACCCAACAAAATACACTTGGTATTAATCTGCCCGAGGAATGAATCGCCTTGTGCTTTTTACATTCGGCAACAATATGGTCGATAAAGATTCCGAAATAACGGTCTATTTCATCAACGTCATTTCCGTACTTCGGCAAATCATAAAGCACATAAGATCTAAGAGCCTCATTTTCTTGGAAGTTGTTGTCTAAGATTTCTTTCAACTCGCAAACAGTATATTTTTTCTGTTCATAAACAATCTTTTTCAGAACGTACAGAGAGTCAACAAGATTTGCCATACCAACAAAACTTGGCATTATCCAGTTGTATCTGGCGCCTCCCCTCTCGATATCGACACCCGATGCCAGGCAATCGTTTACAAAACAGGAAAGCAATGGGTTCATTGAATGGATACATCTAAAAATTCTTTGTCAAACTTGTTTATTTCAAAGTGGTTGTCCTTTGGCATATCGTATTCGTAAAGAACTTCGCCATTATATTCATCAGGCGTTTTGTCGGTGGGATTAACCTTAAGAAGTCTGTCGATTTGTCTATTCCAATATTCGTCAAAGTCGTCTGCCAAAGGCTTTGATAAAGGAATTTCGCGCCAGTTGAATAGCACACCTCCAAGGGCGGTTTCAGCACCAATGATTTTGTTTACGTCAAGTGTCTCGGAAAATACTTTAAACTGACCAAGTCCTGCACGGCTGAGAGTTATATTAAACTCGCAGGTGTTAGTGTCATAGCACTTTCCGTCGTATTCTACACCGTCATCGGTTTTTACAACATAATGCAAAACAGGAGACACAAGCAACTCGTCCTTTGCGTGACTGTAGTGCTTAACCACAATATGTGCTGTGTCACCGATAGAAAATTCAGGTGCATCACAAGGCACAAGATTACCGGAGACAACCTTATATGTATCGACAATGAAATAGCTAGTGTTTGTCTAAATTTGTTTCTGTTTGTTTTGCGTTCTCTTTGATTGGTACAATATAAGCGTAGCCCTATTCCGAGTAATTGGAGTAGAATGCTATGCTTATTTTTGTTATAATAAAGGAGCAATGGACTGACGGACTTTCTTTGTTTAAAGAGACAAATATTTTTTACTGCTAAACATACTCACTTACAAAAATAGAAAACTTGACTTTCCATCAGCATTATGCTACAATAAAACCGCCAAAATGGAACTACAGATTTAATTAAAGTCGGTGTGTTCCTCATCTTGCGGTTTTGGGGTCAAAATAGGGAACGACCACATCTTTGACCATCTACAGAATTTTTCTGTACGGAAACATCGGAAGCATTGGTCAAATATGGGTCGTTTCAGCGGAATATACGGACTATATGTAAATAATTGTGTGCAAAAAACATATAAACATCTCTTCGGG
>JAZTXO010000043.1:0-24712 GCA_045636445.1 Eubacteriales bacterium
CAGGGACAGCTCCGGGAAGAGTTGCAAACTCGCCGGTTTCTTCATTATAGGTGTAGCCTGTGCCTTCGGCAAGAACAACACCGTCAAGACTAACGGTTACATTGTTAAGAATGGGGTTAAAGACATCGTTTACGATAAGATTATCGGTTGCAACAACGGCTGTATTACCGAGGTTCTGAATCACTATCGTATAGGTTATCTCACCTGCGCAGGTAACCGTTGCAGGACAGACCGATTTTGCTATGGTAAGTCTCGGCTCGTCACGCGTTGGAACGTTTGCGCTGTCGGAAAGTTCGCAGCTTCCGCCACCCAAGGTTACAGTATTGGTTATACTTGCACCTGCACCGAGAGGCGCAGTTTGGTTGGCTCTTGCTTCATAAATAAGCATTGCATTCGAACCTGCGGGAATGTTAAACGCTCCTATCTCAAGTGTTTCACCTGCTGCAACTGCGGGTGACGGCTGAAGAATACCGTCAAGATAAAATAAAATCGAACCGTCAACATAGGTGAGTGGTGTTATTTCTTGTGCGCCAATAGTAAATCTGCCAAGATTATCCGTAACAGTTATACCGTTATAATCACTAAGTCCGGAATTTACAATTGATACAACGTAGGTTATCCCCTCGCCTGCTCCATACTCGCTTGTAGCTGCCGTTTTAGTTAAAGTAAGCCCCGAGGTTATTTCACCAACCGTAATATTAGAGTTTGTGATAGTGCCACCGAGGTTTATTGACGCCTGATTATAAAATGTTGCCATTTTTTACTCCTTGCTTTTGAATATCCGAGCATATAATATGCTCTTTCTTCATTATATGCAAGAGAATAAATAATGCCTTTAAAGCTCCAGCGTCATAATTACACCGCCAAAGTATTCTCCTCTGATTTTAAAAAATTTATCTATTTGACCTATTTTCACGAAGCCGTATTTTTCATAAAGCCTTATAGCTCTTTTGTTATCGGCCCGTGCTTCAAGATAAATAACTTCAATGCCTTTTTCTCTGGCAAAGTCTATCATAATCTCCATAAGACGACTTCCGATACCTCTGCCCCAATATTCTTTAAGTACTGTAATTGAAAGCTCGGAACGATGAGAAAACCTAGCAACTCTGTTTGCTTCAAGAGATGCATTTGCAACTATTTTTTCTCCATCACAAGCTACAAGCATAAAATCCTTCTTTGATTTTTCAAATCGCTCGATAAACCTGGCTTCTCTTTCACAGCTTATATTGAAGGTGTCTTTTCCGTATGAAAGAAAATCGGTTTCTCCGCCTACGGTAGTTATATATTCTATAAGAGCCTCGGCATCTCTTGCTTCAGCCCGACGAAAAACGATATCCATACCGTTACTCCCATTTAGTTTTATATATTTATTATAACATCATGCCAAACTGAAAGCAACTATAAATTCAACTTTTTAATTAAGAAACGGTTTAACAAAAGTCTCGGAGTTATGTCCGACACGCTGATATGAATTTTAGGACTAAGAATATCAAGATAATTATATATATGTAAATTATATATAATCTTTATTTTTTGAAACGATAAAATTTCCATGTTTTTCTATGTGTTTTTCTCGAATTACGAGATACAATAATAACAGAGTCAAAGGAAAACGCCCGAAAGGGTGCAATCCTTTCGGGCTCGATAATATAGATTTTTGAAAAGAAACAAGGAGATTAAATTCTTATGTCTAAGAACAAGGTAAACATTCCCGAAGCAAGAGCTGCTCTTGATAAGTTTAAAATGGAGGCTGCAAGCGAAGTTGGCGTTAACCTTAAGCAGGGTTACAACGGTGACCTCACTTCCAAGCAGGCAGGTTCTGTAGGTGGACAGATGGTTAAGAAGATGGTAGAATCTTACGAGAACTCTATCAAGAACAACGGCTAATTTTTAGTCCCAAACCTTCTCCTTTCCGATTTGCAGGTGATTTTTGATAAATTCGAAATATCTTAGCAGCTGATGCGGATTTTCCATTAAATTTATCACAAATTGCAAAAAGGGTCGCTCAAACGAGCGACCCTTTTATTGTATAATTCAATGCGAAATGAGAGCAAATTATGGACTTGGTTAGAGTTTTATGCTATAATTTATTTAAATGCTTTACTATATCTTAATTGATTTTATGATAGAATATATAAAATATTAAAGGAGACACGGATGAGCAAAAAAATTAAGTTATACATAAAAGACTCTTGTTTGACATTATTGATTATATTGGTTGCTTTTGGAATAAGCATTCTACTTCAAAACGTTCTTGATATTTCCGAACACATTACCACCCTGTTTGTTTTTGCTGTTTTTATTATATCGTTAATAACGGATGGTTTTATATACGGAATTGTTTCAACGGTTGCAAGTGTTATTGCAATAAATTATGCTTTCACCTATCCATATTTCGATATGGATTTTTCAGTACCGGAAAGTATTTTTTCTGCAATTGTCATGATCATTATTTCTTTTTTAACAAGCACTCTGACAATAAATCTCAAAAAATGGCAAGCTTTAAAAGCAGACAGCGAAAAGGAACGTATGAGAGCAAACCTTCTACGCGCTGTTTCTCACGATCTTCGCACCCCGCTTACAACAATCTACGGTGCCAGCTCTTCAATAATAGATAATTACGAAAAGCTAAACGATACTCAGAAGCTGCAAATGGTAGGAGGAATAAAGGAAGACTCCGAATGGTTAATACGCATGGTCGAAAATCTTCTTTCGGTTACACGAATAGACAGTAAAAAACTGAAAATTATTAAAACTCCTATCGTACTTGAAGAACTGATTGACTCGGTAATAATCAAATTCAAAAAACGCTACCCCACGCAAAAGGTTGATTTGGACATTCCGGAAGAACTTATTTTAATACCTATGGACGCAATACTGATTGAACAGGTTATAGTCAACATACTTGAAAATTCAGTACACCACGCAGAAGGATTTACAAGACTCGCTCTCAGGGTATTCGTGCTTGGAGATAACGCAATTTTCGAAATATCTGATAACGGTTGCGGAATTGATGAAGCAAAACTTGCTACTGTTTTTTCGGGATATAACGAAAAAACAGACTCTGTCACCGACTCAAAGAAGAGAAATTTCGGCATTGGACTTTCGGTTTGTGCCACTATCGTTAAGGCTCACGGAGGAAACATTACTGCTGAAAATGCGAAAAGCGGCGGCGCTGTCTTTAGATTTTCACTTTCAATCAAGGAGGATTCATCAAATGAACAATAATAAATATAAAATTCTTTTGGTGGAGGACGAAGCAAACATTCAAACCTTTGTTACCGCGCTTCTCGAAGCAAACGACTACAAGGTGATACCTGCTCAAAACTATGCAATGGCAAAATCGCTTTTCGCCTCTTATGTTCCCGACCTTGTGATTCTCGATCTCGGACTCCCTGATAAGGACGGAGGAACATTGCTAAATGATATTCGTGTGAATGATTTAACCCCTGTTATAGTTCTTTCGGCAAGATGTGAAGAAAAAGAAAAAGTAAAGATGCTTGACATGGGTGCAAACGACTATATCACAAAGCCCTTCGGCTCGGAAGAATTACTCGCAAGAGTACGTTCAGCCTTAAGAAACAATAGATATAGCTCGGCAGAATGTCG
The DNA here is from genome assembly GCA_045636445.1 of Eubacteriales bacterium. Taxonomy (GTDB): domain Bacteria; phylum Bacillota; class Clostridia; order Oscillospirales; family CAG-272; genus UBA1740. The sequence continues at coordinate 3,610 of JAZTXO010000043.1, forward strand.
TTTGCCCGGAAGAAAATTTGTTGTTGACGATCTTGTAATCAACTACGATGCCAGACAAATTTTCATCGCAGATACCGAAATCAAGCTGACTCAAACAGAATACAACATAGTTGCTTTTCTCTCGGAGCATTGCGGCAAAATGATGACTTACGCAAGTATAATTAAGGCTGTTTGGCGAGAAGTTCCCGACGAATCAAGCATTAAAAAGCTTCAGGTCAATATGGCGAACATTCGTAAAAAATTCGGAGCTCATCCCGGAGAAATAAGCTATATCGTTAACGAACTCGGGATCGGTTACCGAATGAACGGATAATTCGACACAATTCAACTCAATTCTTTACTCTCTCTTAATTAAAAAAATGTTATTATGTTAATAATTGTTGCGTTTTCGATATTTTCGGAATAGCAAAGTTTTATTACAAAAGAAAGAAGGAAAATGTAAAATGAATGACATTTTAAAACTCTTTGAGTCATTGCTTGCATTCGGCCAGGGTGACAACTGGAAAATGTTTATAATGTGGGCAATCGGCGGCATTTTGATTTTCTTGGCTATCAAGAAACAAATGGAGCCTACTCTGCTCTTGCCTATCGGTTTTGGCGCAATTCTTATGAATTTTCCGATGGTTAAGATGCTTCAGTGTAATGTCTGCCTAGAAAAATTCCACGTTGTTGATAACCTCGTATGCGGTAATGAAGACTGCATAATGAACGGATTTGAACACAATCAGCAGTCATTTACCGAAACGTTCAGCGGTATAGCCGAGCCTCTGCACGAGCTATACAATGCGGGTATCGCCAACGAGCTCTTCCCGCTTCTTCTCTTCATCGGTATCGGAGCAATGATCGACTTCGGTCCTCTGCTCTCTAATCCCAAGCTTATGATCTTCGGCGCGGCAGCTCAGTTTGGTATTTTCTTCACCCTCTGCATGGCATCCATTTTCTTCCCCGATTATAGAGATTTTGCTTCCATTGCAATAATCGGTGCAGCAGACGGACCTACCTCTATCGTTGTCGCAAACACACTTGGCTCAAATTACATAGGCGCTATAACCGTTGCTGCATACTCTTATATGGCACTCGTTCCTATCATTCAGCCCCCTGTTATCAAGGCATTGACAACAAAAAAAGAGCGCCGTATCCGTATGGCGTATGAGGGTAAGGAGGTATCCAAGCTTACTAAGATACTCTTCCCCATAATCATTTCCGTTGTTGCTTGTGTATTTGCCCCTGGTGCAGGTTCGCTTATCGGCTTCCTTATGTTCGGTAACCTTATCCGTGAGTGCGGCGTTCTTGATTCTATCTCCGAGACCGCACAAAAGGTACTTGCAAACCTTATCACTATCTTCCTTGGTATTACAATTGCGTTTAATATGCACGCAAGCCAGTTCCTCAACGTAAATACACTTCTTATCATGGGACTTGGCCTTATTGCATTTATCGTTGACACAGCAGGCGGTGTTCTCTTCGCTAAGCTTTATAACGTAATTATGAAAATACTCGGTAAGCCCCTTATCAACCCAATGATCGGTGCTGCGGGCATTTCTGCATTCCCTATGTCCGGACGTATCGTACATAAGATGGCTCTTGCCGAGGATAATCAGAACTTCCTGCTTATGCACTCTATCGGTGTAAACGTTTCCGGTCAGATAGCTTCCGTTATTGCGGGCGCTTTAGTGCTTGGTTTCTTCGGCTAATATAAGGAGGTAATATTTATGTATTTTGAACCTATTAAATTCGTAGAAAATCTCAAATATATGGCTGTTGGTATGCTAGGTGTATTTATGATTATCGGTATAATCGTTACTGCAACCTACGCAATCGGAAAGTTTGCAGCCCCCCGAAAAGATAAGGAGAACTAATAAAAGATGTTATCACCGGCAGAAATTATGCAATTAGTGCAAAGCCTTATATGGTTGCTTGCAGGTGTTGGCGTTTTCATTGTCGGAATGAATTTCATGGGCGATGCTCTTGAAAAAAGTGCCGGCAACGGTATGAAAAGTCTGCTTGAAAAAATAAGCAACAACCGCTTTTCAGGTGTTGGTATAGGAGCAGGTGTTACCGCAATTATTCAAAGCTCCTCAGCAACCTCGGTAATGGTTATCGGTTTGGTTAATGCGGGTGTTATGACACTTATGCAAGCTACGCCTATAATTATGGGCGCAAATATTGGTACAACGGTTACCGGTGTGCTTGTTGCTCTTAAAAACGATTACTTCAATATGCTTATGTATCTCCTCGCCTTTGCAGGAGTTATGATGGGCTTCTTTAAAAAAGAAAAAATTAAAATTGCAGGCTTACTCTGTTCCGGCCTCGGTCTTATTTTCGTTGGACTTAACGTAATGAGCAGCGAGCAGGCATTCGGTAATCCTCTTGTTGAAACTCTCTTTACCGAAATATTCAAGAAAATCAACTTCCCCCTTCTGCTTATTTTAGTGGGTATTATATTTACCGCACTTATACAAAGCTCTTCCGCAGCAACCGGCGTTGTTATAACTATGGTTGGTACAGGTGTTTTGCCTCTTGAACTTGCACTGTTTATTATTCTCGGTGCAAATATCGGTACTTGCGTAACTGCACTTTTAGCTTCGGTTGGTGCAAATGCAAATTCCAAGAGAGTAGCTTTAATACACTTCACATTTAATGTAATTGGTACGGTATTATTCACAGCTCTTATTTGGATATTTAAAGAACCTGCTGTAAATCTGCTTGTATCTATGATCCCCGGTGAAGATCCCATGTCCCTACAAATGCGTGTATCCGCTTTCCACGTTATATTTAACGTTACCACAACCTGCGTACTTCTTCCCTTTACCAAGCAGCTTGTTAAATACTCAAATCTTGTAATCAAAGACAAAAAGACTTCGGAATCTACTCTTTCGCTTAAATACGTTGACGACAGACTTCTGACAACACCTCCCATCGCATTGATGCAGGTGAAAAAGGAAATGGATTATATGCTTGCACTTGTTGAAGAAAACATCAATCATTCCTTCGAAGCTCTTGAAATGACCTCTACCGCCTACGGAGAGCAAATCAAAAATAACGAAGCAATCATCGACTTTACAAACGGAGCATTAACCAAGTTCTTAATCAAGCTTTCAGCAAATGCATCACAAAGCGACGAAAAGGTTATAGGATCTTATTTCCACGTTATTAACGACCTTGAGCGTATCGGAGACCATGCCGAAAACTTCTACGAAATAAGCGAAGAAATGGCAGCAAAGAACATAGAATTTTCGGAAATCGGTCGCGCGGATATTATTAAAATGCGCAACAAAATTCTTCAAATGCTCTATATTTCAAAGGACGCCTTTGAAAATTTAAATAAAGACCGTCTCGGTGAGCTTGCAACCTATGAAAACCAGGTTGACTCTATGAAAAAGGAGCTGATTGCAAGTCACTTTGCCCGTCTTGCAGAGGGCAATTGCAGTATGGAAGTAAGTCCCTACTACTCTTCTGCAATATCCGGTCTTGAGCGTGTTGCAGACCACCTTGTTAACATCGGATACAGTATAATTAACCCCATTGGTTCACAAAAAGAAAACGTATAATTTTACGTAAAGTTATACGTACCGCAAACAAAAAAAGAAAAACCAAGGCTTATACCTTGATTTTTCTAAAAATTCACCTTTTCTATGGCAGAGATGCTTGATTATCAGCACCTCTGCCATTTTTTTCATTCGGTGCAGCTTATACCTTATATCAGTAAATAAATCGCAGCACCAAGAGCTGCCGCAAAGAGTGTAGATGAAAAATTAACAACGTCATTGTTCACAAAGCGTAATCCCTTGTATTTTTCGGTTTTTTCCTCGCAATGCACTTCCTTCTCGGTTATTTTACCGCATACAGAACATCTAAATTTAACCTGAAGCAAAGAGCCTAAAAAGCTATCAAAAACACCTCCGAAAAATCCGGAACCGGTTACTATTAAAGCACCCCAAACATTGATTTTACCAAAGCAAAAAGCAATAAAGGCAATCAATGCGGAAGCCAAAAGCGAAGAAAAAGTACCGATAAGCGACATTCCACCGCTTAGTCCCTTCTCGCATTTTTTAAATCTGAAAATATCATAAACTCTGTCTGAAAAAACACCTACGCCCGATGCAACCGTATCAGCAAATGCCTCGGCAAGAGAACAAACAAAAGCAATGATAAATATTTCGCGAGGTAAGAAAAGATAGGCTAAAGCCAAGGCTGTTGCCACGCCTCCATTAGCGAGAACCTGAACAGCGTCACGCTGGTCGCCTTTCTTCTCAACGTCATAAACAACCTTCTGCCCTAATTTTAACCTCTTTTTCTTGATTTTATCAACAACAATACTTCCTGCAAAGAAACTAAGCAGTATTACAAATCCGAAATTACCAAGTGAAACAGAAATAACGAAATCAAGAATTATTGCGAAGATGATACCTCCAAAAGTCAAGGCTTTTTTTGAATAGCAAAAAGCTATAATGAGAGGTGTTAAAAGTATGGGTACAATATAATTTATAACGATGGGATAAAATGCAAATCCGAACGCAAGTGCCGCAACAAACAAGGTTAAAACGATATTGTCAAGTCCTTTTGATACGAACAACTCAATTTCGGTTGCGAAGATTGCGATAAATACGCAGTGCAAAACATTAAGCTCAAGCCCGTAAATATATCCGAATACAAGAGGCACGGAAAAACTTACAATTAAATTAGCCAAAGTGCCAAAAAGCGACTTTGAGCCGTATATTTTAGGATTATGCCGCCTAATCATCTGCCCTACCACCCCGGCAAGTCCATCACCGAGTGACGTACAAAAAACAGCCACACCAAAAGGCAATATCAAACTTTCCACGAACAAAGATGCAAATGCAAGGATTGACATAGCAATGGCATAATACACCGTTCCGGGGGCATTATCACCGTCAGAAGACATTGCGGGCAAAAGCTTTGCTTTGTAGTCAATAGCCAGAAGAAGTGCAAAAAGTAAGCAAACTGCAAGAAAATGAATCGATGCACCAAAATAATGGTAAAGAATTACCCATTCAAAGCCAACAAAAATGTGTACAAATTTGCGGGTATATTTTTTAGGAACTCCAACCTTGTGAAGAAGGAGTGCAACACCTACGCAAATCAGAACGTACAATATACTGAAAATATATCCTTTTAAAATCATATAACAAACCGTTCTTACAATTAATATATTTAATTATACTATTTTTTTGTCTCACAGTCAATAGAAAAATAAAAGAGCGTATCATTTTAAATTAATACGCTCAAATATTCTTATTGTTCGGTCGACTTTTCAGCAGGTTCTTCCTCTTCACCGTCAGGATTGAGGTTTTCTTTACCGGGGATAACGATACCGCGAGTCATAGCTCTTACGTTTTCCTCGTTCTTTTTATCAATGATTTTCTGCTTGGCCGCTTTAGATGCGATAAGATCTGCATTGATCTCGTCGCTTACCATACCGTCAGAAAGGGTCAAAAATTTTTCAAAAATATCGGGATAGACAAAAATCTTCTCACAATTTTCAAATTTAACCGTAATGTACTGACCATTTTTTGCTGAAATTTTACCGGGACCAAAGGCTTTGTGCTGTACTTCAAGATTTTCAAAAACCATAGTGCACCTCCGATTTTTTATTGTTCCAAAACCAACTGTTTTTATGCTATTTTAACAGCTATCATAATTATGATATTATAAAAAGCAAAATCGGTTCTTACTTATCAAAACGGCGTTTATTATAGCAGATATTTATGTCTAAAGTATGAATAAATTATAGTTTTTTTAAGTAATTATAAAAAACTATCAAAATCACCAAAAAACAAGCCGAATTAAGTACAAAATAGCTAAAACAACCAAATCAAAAATCAAACTTTTTCGACTTTTTTGCATACTTCGCCGCAAACGACGTTGTGACAAACATGATGTACCTTGCAATCTCTTTTTTCTTGCATGTGCTTTGAATATAAAGCTTCGGTTGCAAAGGCGAGTTTTGTTACAACGTTCTTTTTGTTTTTAAAATAGCAATAGAATGAATCATCCTCTGTAGAAATGTCTATACAATCGTCTCGTTTTATACGGAACCAATCGTATTCAACGTGCAAACTATTTGTTTGAAGCGGGTTTCGGTTAATGATGTATTCCTTGCCGTTATGTACTCCCTTTATGGTAAAGCCCAGCTCGGGATCGTGAGTAAGATAACCGTCGCCAAGTTTTACAAAACCGTTGGTTCTGGGCATCGAATACACTTCGACCTCATCCTCAAAGCTGTATTCACCTCTTGCGACCTGCTCGTCAACAAGATCTCTTTCCCAATCAAACCACTCCGGCACGGTCTTAAATCTTGTTTCACCGTCAATCGCCTCAATGAATCCATCCTCGCGAAGAGTCCATCTCTTACCGCACTCGGTACAGAATATTTCAGCTCCCTTAGAATCCATTTTAGACTCTGCAAGACAGTGAGGACAGGTGTAAAGGATTTTATGAAGTCCCTCTGCCCTATATTTTTCTTTTATAAGGATTCCGTTTTCAATCTGATACTGATAATCATTGTAATAAAGAGCATCTCTTATCTTTGCGTTTATTTCGTCAACGCTCATATTATCAATTTCTTCTGGAGTAAGTATCTTGGTTAATGTCGTGTGCATCGGCACTTTGCGTTTTCTTCTGAAATCCCAGAACGGAGAGTGAAGATAGTTTCCTCTGTGTACAACTGCAACAACCGGCACTCTGTTTCGCTTAACAAGCATACCGAGAGATTCGGGTATATAGGATATAACTCCTGCGGGAGAATATCTTGCTTCTGGATAAAGGCCGAGCACGTCGCCTCTCTCCAAAACCTTTCTTATGGACTTTATAAGGTGCATATCCATTGTAAATTTTCTGGTGCAGATAGCGCCTATCCACTCCATAAGCCAAGCACGCTTATGGTAGCCGTCAATATTTACCACGTTGTTTACTCGGTGTGGCCACGTTCCTTTTGCTGCAAGTTCAAAATCAACGAAGGACATGTGATTTGAAAGCATAAAATAAGGCGGCTTTAGTCCTTCCATATTAATCTTCTCGACCTTATGCTTTTTAAATATCAAAGAGAAAAAAGAAAGCACCCAGATAAGACCTGTTAGATATAGCGGCTGTCTTATAGGATATTTTGCAGTTTTATATTTTCTTTTATTTTTATAATTCGGTGTAATATTCATATTTAAACCTCCAATCTTTGACATTATACACTATTCTGTATATAAAATCAACATTTTTCACAAATTTCATAAAACATTATTGAAAAAAGTCTATTTTGGTGGTAAAATATATAAAAATTCGTATTTGTGAGAAAAAATGACAGCTATATACATATTTTTAGGTACAATTGTCTTTTTGCTAATCGCGGCTTTACTTACATCTTTTATCTGCTTTTTCAGAATCTTTTATTCGCCAACAAGAAAGCAGAAAAATGACGAAAAAATAGAAATTCCCGACGGAGAAATATATGAGGTACACCGCCCGAGGCTTGAAACTTGGGTGCGTGAGTATAGAGAAAAACCGCATATAGACGTTGAAATAAAATCATTCGACGGACTTGTACTCCGCGGTAAATTTTATGAAGTCGCATCAAATGCTCCAATAGAACTTATGATGCACGGCTATCAAGGTAACGCTGAACGAGATATGAGTGGCGGAGTATACAGAGCCGCTTCTCTTGGTCATAGTGCTTTGGTCGTTGACCACAGAGCCTCAGGCAGAAGCGACGGAAAGGTTATCACCTTTGGCATAAATGAAAGCCGCGACTGTATTTCTTGGATTAATTTCATTATATCTAATATAAATAAGGATGCTAAAATCATTCTTACAGGTATTTCAATGGGTGCGGCAACGGTACTTATTACCTCCGGCAAAGAACTGCCGAAAAACGTTGTTGGCGTTCTTGCAGATTGCGGATACACCTCGGCAAAGGATATAATTAAAAAGGTTATTAGAGATATGAAGCTTCCTGCGGATATTCTCTATCCCTTTGCAAAGCTAGGAGCCAGGCTATTCGGCAAATTTAACCTTGACGAATTTTCACCCATCGAAGCAGTAAAACACTCAAAGCTACCAACGATTTTCTTCCACGGTGACGATGATAAATTTGTTCCCCACTATATGAGCAAAGAGAATTATAATGCTTGTTCTGCACCGAAAAAATTTGTTACAATAAAGGGTGCAGGTCACGGTCTTGCTTTCCCGGTAAGCGAGGACTATTACATCAAAGAAGCTAAGGAATTCTTTAGAGAGCATATAGAATATTGAAAAAAGCCTTCCGCAAAAGTCGGAAGGCTTTTTAGTTTAGAGTTATGAGTGGCTTTGCCACGTTATGAGCTAGGCGCAACCTAAGCGTTATGACGCGATTGCGGGAGCAATCGTAGTTTCAATGATTACCTATTAGAAAGAAATCATTGACTCATCCCAAATTTCGGGAGCTTCGAAGCCGAGCATATTTACGGTTGTTGCCGCAACGTTGGAAAGGCCGAAGTCGTCTCTGCCCTGCTTTACGCTGTAATTGTCAGCATAGAAGTTATCATAAATAATGAAAGGAACAGGGTTAAGAGTATGAGAGGTTTTTGCCTTGAAAGAGCCATCCTTACCTGCTTTGGGTGCGCCGGACTTCTTGTCGATTTCGTACATTTCGTCAGCATTACCGTGGTCAGCAGTTATAAGAGCTACACCCTGAAGCTCGTCAACAACCTTAAGAAGTCTTGCAAGCTGAAGGTCGAGAGCTTCCATAGAGCACTCGGTTGCAAGGAATGAGCCGGTATGGCCTACCATATCACCGTTGGGGAAATTAACACGAAGGTACTTGTACTTTCCGCTTCTGAGACACTCGATAAGCTTATCGGTGATCTCCGCACACTTCATCCAAGGTCTCTGCTCGAAGGGGACAACGTCTGAGGGGATTTCGATATAATCTTCAAGCTCCTCGGAGAATTTGCCCGACTTGTTACCGTTCCAGAAGTAGGTAACGTGGCCGTACTTCTGTGTTTCGGAAATTGCAAGTTCCTTTACACCGGCAGAAACAAGATACTCGGTCATAGTATTTGTAATTTCGGGAGGAGAAACAAGATAGCGGGAAGGAATATGAAGGTCTCCGTCGTACTCAAGCATACCTGCATAAAGAACAGAGGGAACTCTCTTTCTGTCAAACTTATCAAAGTCAGCGCCCGACTCAAATGCCTTTGAAATTTCGATAGAACGGTCACCGCGGAAGTTAAAGAAGATAACACTGTCGCCATCCTCAATAGTACCAACAGCCTTTCCGTCCTTGGCGATAACAAAGGGAGGAAGATCCTGGTCAATAACCTTGGTTTCGTTTCTGTAAGTAGTGATTGCTTCTTCGGCAGATGCGAAGTATCTACCCTCACCGAGAACGTGAGTCTTCCAGCCAAGGTCAACCATGCCCCAGTTCGCTTCATATCTGTCCATAGTAACCTGCATACGTCCGCCGCCGGAAGCGATGCAAATATCAAAATCAGCCGAGCGAAGAGAATCAAGATACTCTTCAAAAGGAAGCACGTAATCAAGTGCGCTGGTCTCGCCAACGTCACGTCCGTCAAGAAGAATGTGAAGTCTTACCTACTTTACACCGTCAGCCTTTGCTCTGTTAATAAGAGCGGTAAGGTGATCTATGTGAGAGTGAACGTTTCCGTCGGAGAAAAGACCGAGGAAATGAAGCGTAGAATTGTTAGCCTTAACACCCGAAACGAGAGTATTCCAGGTTTCGGAAGCGAAAATCTTGCCGGTTTCGATAGACTGAGAAACAAGTTTTGCGCCCTGCGCAAACACCTGACCTGAACCTAAAGCGTTATGTCCAACCTCGGAGTTACCCATGTCGTCGTCACCGGGAAGTCCAACTGCCGTACCGTGCGCCTTAATTGCAAGAGTGGGATATTTGCTCATTAACATATCGAGTGTGGGAGTATGAGCCGCCGCAACTGCGTTTGCTCCGTTATCGGGTGCAATACCTACACCGTCCATAACAATGGTAAGAAGCGGGCCTTTTACGCCCTCAAATTTAGTTGATTTTTTGAGTTCTGCCATTTTATTTTGCCTTTCTGCTTTAAATTATCACTTAAATATCTGCATCTTTTATATAAAGATGTCCGTAATCGGTTATAAATTTCTTTCTCTCTTGGAGAGCATCTCCAAGAAGCACGTCGAACATTTTTGCCGTTGCTTCAGCATCGGTAGGAGTAACTGCAACCAGTCGCCTTGTTTGCGGACACATTGTTGTACGCCACATCATATCAGGCTCGTTTTCACCAAGTCCTTTTGAACGCTGGAGTGTATATTTTTTGCTACCGAGCTTGGATAAAATTTCGGATTTTTCCTGCTCGCTGTATGCAAAATAGGTCTCGCCGCCGCAAGTAATCTCGAAGAGGGGCGATTCCGCAATAAATATCTTTCCCTTTTCGATAAGAGTGGGCAACAGACGGTAAAACATTGTAAGAAGAAGAGTTCTTATCTGGAATCCGTCCTCGTCGGCATCGGTACAGATAATAATTTTATTCCATTTCAAAAGATTATAGTCAAAGGTGGCAAGATCGCTCTTTTTCCCCGTCTTAACCTCAACACCGCATCCGATAACCTTAAGAAGGTCAACGATAATATCACTTGCAAAGATTTTATCGTAAGAGCTCTTCATACAGTTAAGAGTTTTACCCCTTACAGGGATAATAGCCTGGAAATCTGCATTTCTACCCAATTTACAGCTGGTCATAGCAGAGTCACCCTCTACGATATAAACCTCACGTATAGAGGGGTCTTTTGAGCCGCAGGGAACGAATTTTTCAACTCTGTTGGAAACATCCATTGTTCCCGTAAGCTTTTTCTTAATATCAATCTTTGTTTTTTCCGCAGATTCACGAGCTCTTTTATTTACAAGAACCTGATTTGCGATTGTATTTGCCGCATTTGCGTTTTCCGTAAGATAAATTTCAAGATTTGTCTTTATAAACTCGGTAAGAGCCTTTTGAATAAACGCATTGGTAATTGCTTTTTTAGTCTGGTTTTCGTAAGAAGTCTGGGTTGATGCAGAGTTAACAATTACCGCAAGGTTGTCCGAAATATCGGCAAAGGAAATTTTAGATTCGTTTTTAGTATACTTATTTTGAGCCTTGATGTATTTATCGATAGCGTAAGTAAAAGCAGCTTTTACCGCCTTATCGGGAGCGCCTCCATATTCAAGGTATGAGGAGTTGTGATAATACTCCGATGTACCCGATTTAGCAAAGCAGAAGGTAACCTCAGCCTTAAGCTTGTAATCAGGCATATCCTCTCTGTCTCGTCCTTTTGTTTCAAGCTTCCAAATAACGGGAGAGGTGGTTGAGATACCCTCGGTTATCTCGGCAATATAGTCCGCAACACCGTTTTCGTAATAATATTCACTTTTTTCAAACTTGCCGTTTTCCTGCTCTACTTCAAGCACGAATTTAATGCCCGCATTAACGAAAGCCTGACGGCGAAGAGTTGAAGAAAGGAACTCAACGGGTATATCAATTTCCTTAAACACCTTAAGGTCGGGACGCCATCTGATGATAGTTCCGCGTTTTTTCATTCCCTGGGTAATATCTACTACCGAAAGTTCGCCAACCGGATTACCCGATTTAAACTTCATTGAAGAAAGTGTTTTACCGTTGTAGGATTCGACGGTCATAAACTCCGAGGAATACTGCGTTGCAGTTGCACCGAGACCGTTAAGACCGAGAGAAAATTCATAAGCAGAATCTCCGTCGTTATTGTCATACTTACCGCCTGCATAAAGTTCGCAGAAAACAAGCTCCCAGTTCCATCTCTTCTCTTTTTCATTATATCCAAGCGGAACACCACGGCCAAAGTCCTCAACCTCAATAGAAAGATCGCGGTATTTTTTTACAAAAATCTTATCTCCGTAGCCCTCACGTGCCTCGTCAACCGAGTTAGCCAATATTTCAATAAAGGAATGCTGGCAACCGATAAGGTCATCCGAACCAAAAATAACTGCCGGTCTTTTTCTTACCCTATCAGCACCCTTCAGGCTTTTTATACTTTGATCATCATACTCTTTTTTGTTAATCTTAGTTGCCAATTGCTTCCCTCCAATTTTTTCTAAATTATATTATAACATACAGAATATTGCTTGTCAAGTAAAAACATATACAAGATATAGCTTCATAGACGCAAAAATATTGACATTAAAGGACTATTGTGATATAATCTTTCATAACAAAAAGAGGAAAGGACGGGTATATGAAAAAGCTTGAATATATAGTCGATATCGACGAAGAAAAAACTGTAAAAGAATATTTACCCACACTTGGCCTTTCCGTAACACTTATAAGAAAAATCAAAAGAGAAGGAATTTTCGTTGACGGAATCCCCTGCACTATAAGAGCGAAAATAAAGAGAGGATCTCGTCTTACTCTCAATCTTCCAAACGAAAAAAGCGACGGAATCGAGCCTATTGAAATTCCTTTGAATATAGTATACGAAGATGAAAGCCTTCTTATAGTCGACAAGCCAAAAAATATGCCGACTCACCCGTCAAAAGGCAACAATCTTCCAACCCTTGCAAATGCAGTTATGGCAAAATTCGGCGGAGATTTTGTCTTCAGAGCTATCACAAGGCTTGACCGAGATACATCGGGACTTGTACTGATCGCCAAAGATTCGATTTCGGCAAATCTTCTTTCTTCCGAGATAAAGCAAGGCAGAATACACAAAAAGTATATTGCGCTAGTAGACGGAAGGGTGCTTTGCGACCACGGAATTATAAATGAACCAATACGCAGAGAGACCGAGGGAGAGATGAAAAGAATCGTTTCCCCCAATGGAAAACAAGCCATAACAGAATATTTTGTTAAAGAACGCAGGGACAACAAAACCCTTTGCGAAATCATTTTGCACACCGGAAGAACCCATCAAATAAGAGTTCATTTTGCTCATATCGGACATCCTTTATCCGGGGATTTTCTTTACGGTGAGAGGAGAGAGGACGGATATTTTCTCCGTTGCGTAGAACTTGGATTTACTCATCCTAAAACAAAAGAACAAGTTATTATAAAAATATAATAGCCTATTATGCTATTAAAAAAGCGGCAGGTGTTTACCTAAAAGTATCCATCTGTCGCTTTTTATTGTTTAATTCAGTTCGTGCAAAAATCCGCAAGAAAATGCGTAATAGATTCTTAATATTCTTTTGCAATACTCACTGCTGTTCTGTATCTTTTTCTAAATGAATCATTATACATATTTTTTGACTTGTGTCAGTTTGAAATCATATTTATAAGCTCTTCTTCGGTAAGAACCGTAACGCCTAGCTCTTTTGCCTTTGTCAGCTTTGAACCTGCCTCTTCTCCTGCCACAACGTAGGAAGTTTTCTTCGATACGCTTCCGGAAACCTTACCGCCGTTTTGCTTTATTATAGCGGAAGCTTCGTCGCGTGTCATTGTAGGAAGTGTTCCTGTTAAAACAAAGGTAAGCCCCTCGAAAAGATTACCTCTTTCTTCACTTAAGGCATCGGTTTTAATACCAAGCTCCTTGATTTTTTCGCACAAAAGTTTAGTTTCCTCAGATGCAAAAAATTCTGCAAGAACGGTTGCGGTTATTTCGCCTATATCATTAACCGAAAGGAAATCCTCATACGTTGCCGAAAACAGATTGTCAAGAGTCCTGAATTTTCGGGCAATCTCCTCTGCCATAACCTCGCCAACCTGACGGATTCCCAAAGCAAACAATAGTTTCTCAAGGCCTCTGCTCTTGGATTCTTCAATGGCCTTAACAAGATTTTCCGCACTCTTTTTTCCCATTCTTTCAAGATTTTCTATATCCTCGACTTTAAGTGTGTAAAGGTCGGTAAAATCTTTAATTTTGCGGTTTTCAAGCAAAAGCTCAACCACCTGCGGCCCAAGTCCGTCAATATTCATCGCTCCCTTGGAAGCAAAGTGAGTTATACTTCTTGAATTTTGAGCAGGACACGCAGGATTTACGCATCTGGTTGCTGCACCGTCGCCAAAATCGTCTCTTATAACCTCTTTTCCGCAAGACGGACAATGGCGTGGCATAAAGAACACCTCTTCACTGCCATCTCGCTTTTCGGCAACCGAACGAACGATTTCGGGTATTATCTCTCCTGCCTTTCTTACAACAACAGTATCGCCAATTCTTATATCTCTTTCGGAAATAAACTGTGCGTTATGAAGAGTTGCTCTGGAAACGGTCGTACCTGCAAGTCTTATCGGCTCAAGATTTGCCGTAGGAGTAAGAACGCCGGTACGTCCAACCTGAATATCAACAGATAAAAGTTTGGTTTCCTTTTCCTCGGGAGGATATTTATATGCAACCGCCCATTTTGGTGTGCTTGTTCCCTCGCCTACAAGACGTCTTTCATCAAGGTTATCAAGCTTAACAACAGCTCCGTCCATATCAAAAGAAAGCTTATCACGATTGTCACCGAGATATTTTATATGCTCGGCTATATTATCATACCCCATAAGGGTTTTGCGGTTATTAACCGTAGTAAATCCAAGCTCGTCAAGTCTTGCAAGTGATTCTGTATGAGTTTTACATTCTCTGCCGTCAAAATAAAGACTTCCGTCCTGAAGATTGAACACAAGTATATCAAGGCGTCTTGATGCGCAAATCTTTGGATCAAGCTGTCGAAGAGATCCCGCCGCAGCATTACGGGGATTAGCAAACAGAGGCTGCTCTGCCGCTTCTCTGGCAGCATTTAACTCCTCAAAAACCTTTTTAGACATATAAACTTCACCTCTGACACAAAGGTAAGGCAAAGCTTCTTTTAACTTCAAAGGAATACTCTTAATGGTTTTAAGGTTTTCGGTAACGTCCTCGCCAACAATTCCGTCACCTCTCGTCGCACCCTTAACGAAAACTCCGTCACGGTAGATAAGCGACACAGAAAGACCGTCGATTTTCGGCTCGACGGAATATTCCGCCTCTCTTCCGAGCAATGAATCGGTTTTATCGACAAAATCCAAAAGCTCATCGTATGAAAAAACGTCGGTAAGGCTTCCCATTTTAACAGTATGAGTATATTTTTCGAACTTATCGAGGGCTTTTCCGCCAACTCTGTGGGTAGGCGAATCCGGAGTTTTAAGCTCAGGATACTGCTCCTCAAGCTCGGTAAGCTCTCTAAACATCATATCATACTCGTAATCCGAAATTATCGGAGCGTCATTTTCATAATATAGCCTTGAATTTTCTCTAATCTCTTCTCTCAGCTTCGCAACCCTTGTAAGAGCCTCTTGTTTAGTCATTTTTCATGTTCCTTTTTTAGGGATTTTCTTATATTTATTTTACCACGAACGGCTTAATTTGTCAACAACGCAATTCTTGAATTCCCATTGTTAAAAAACTGCAAAAATTCTTTTTTAAACGACAAAATGCAAAAAAATATGATTTTAAAATGCATATTGACATTCATGCATATTTGAGTATAATTTAAATTGTAATTTTTGGGAGGTCTTGTATGAATTTCCTTGAGAGAAAAACCTTTAAACAAAAAGCCGTCTACTGTTTCTTCCTTAACATCGGAATTTTACTTATGGCTGTTGGTATATACTTCTTCAAAGCTCCGAACAACTTCGCAACCGGTGGAGTCAGCGGTATATCCATAATACTTGCCAACGTATTCCCCGTATTAAGCCAATCAATCTATATGCTGATAATAAACATTTTTCTTCTTATTATCGGTATATTTGTATTAGGTAAGGAATGCGGCGCTTTAACTATATACTGCTCCCTTATGCTCTCGCTTGAAAACGCGCTCTTTGAATTCCTGATACCTCTCGAAACACCCTTAACTTCATTCCCAATTTTGGAGCTTATATATGCAGTTTTGCTGACCGGAGTCGGTTCTGCAATAATCTTTAAATGCAAAGCTTCATCGGGTGGTACGGATATTGCAGCTCTCATACTGAAAAAGCATACGAATATGAACGTTGGCACAGCGCTTCTCTGCACCGACTTTCTTATTGCCGCTGCTACGTTTTTAAAATTTGACAACGGTAATATTTCTCTCGCACCCGAAACAGCCCTCTTCTCTCTTCTCGGTCTTTTTGCAAAGGTATTCGTTGTTGATGACATTATTGACTCGATAAATCTTTGCAAGTCCTTTACAATAATAACAACCGAGCCTGAGTTAATAAACGAATACATAATTAAAACAATCCGACACGGAGCTACCGCATACCCTGCCGAGGGTATTTATACCGGCTCAAAGAAAACAGTTATAATCACAGTTTGCCGACGCTCCGAGGCAATAAAACTTCGCCATTTCGTTGAAAGCGTTGATCCTCATGCATTTATTATTATAACGAAAACCAGCGAAATTATGGGCAAAGGCTTTAGAGACAATATAGCATAAAATTAACGGCTGCCTTTTTGGGGCAGCCGCTTTTATTATTTATTAAGGAAATATTCAACAGATGCAAGGCGAACTGTAAGAGCCAAAATCGCAGTTGCAACCTTTAATTCCTCATCAGAGGGATAGGTAGGAGCAATTCTTAAATTTTCATCCTTAGGATCAACACCGTAAGGATAGGTTGCTCCAACGGGAGTAAGAACTACGCCTGCTGCATTCATAAGCTGATAAACTCTCTTAGCTGTTCCGGGAATTACGTTAAGTGAAACAAAATAGCCACCCTTCGGCTCGGTCCATTCCGCAATACCGTAGTCACGGATAGTATTAAGCGCATTAAGAGTGATTTCGAACTTCTTGCCAATAAA
Source organism: Eubacteriales bacterium (assembly GCA_045636445.1). GTDB lineage: Bacteria > Bacillota > Clostridia > Oscillospirales > CAG-272 > UBA1740. The sequence goes on from JAZTXO010000043.1 coordinate 20,341, forward strand.
TTCAGCAAGCTTCATCATGTGCTTGTGAACTGCCGCAGCATTTTCGAAATAAGCGGTATGACGAAGCTGATTAAGCTTATCATAACCAATAGTTTGAACTCCGAGGAACTGAGAAATCTGCTTAAGGTTGTCGGGAGAAGCGGCAAGCATTGCAACACCGCCACCCGGGAAGGTAATTTTAGAAGTAGAGGTAAAGTAGAATATTCTGTCGAGATTTCCGCATTTCTCTGCCTCAGCAAAGATATCAAGGAGATGATCGCCCTCCTCGCCAAGATCGTGAACTGCGTAAGCATTATCCCACATAATTCTAAAGTCGGGCGCTGCACACTTCATTGAGGCGAGACGGTGAACGGTTTCGTCGGAATAAGTGTTACCCGAAGGGTTAGAATACTTAGGAACGCACCAAATTCCCTTTACGGTAGGATCGAGAACAAGTCTCTCAACCTCATCCATATCAGGGCCTGTGGGAGTCATTTTTACACTGAGAAGTTCGAAGCCGAAAAGCTCTGTCATCTTAAAATGTCTGTCATAACCGGGGGTTACACAAATCCATTTTCTCTTCTCTTCCTTGCACCAAGGACGCTCCGAACCGAGAACACCAAAAATCATAGCTCTGGCAAGAGTATCATACATAAGCTGAAGAGATGAGTTACCGCCGACAGTAATATACTCGGTCTTAATACCCAGCATTTCGGCAAACAAACGCTTCATCTCGGGAATTCCGTCAAGCACTCCGTAGTTACGGCAGTCAACACCGTTTTCGGAGAAGCACTTTTCTCTCGGTCTTGCCTCCGAAAGAAGGGGCAGACTTATATCAAGCTGATCGGAATTAGGTTTTCCTCTTGAAAGATCGAGCTTAAGGCCTTTAGCTTTATATTCTTCATATTCTTTAACCAGAGCCGCTTTTTCAGAAAGAAGCTCTTCTTTTGTAAATTCGCTGTACTTTTTCATTTTATTTCCCTTTTAAATTCGATTTTTGAATTTGAATAATTCAAAAATTTCGTTTTTTAATATAAAATCCCCTATATTATAGTATATTATGAAGTTTTTTTCAAGTGATTTTGCAAAATTTATTAAAAAACTTTCAAAATGGTTAAAAAAACTTAAAATATGCAAAATTTTAGCTCGAAAATTCTAAAGTTTTTACTTCGGGAAGCCAAAATCACTTGACAAAACTTATAATTTGTTATATAATTTATGCTGATGTATTATATATTGAAAGGACATTCATCGTTTTATGTCAGCTAACAATCAGAAAGAAAAAAAGCTTGTGTCGGAAATCACAGCAATGGACGAAGATTTTGCCAAATGGTATACCGATATAGTAAAAAAGGCAGATCTTATCGACTATTCCAGCGTTAAGGGCTGCATGATAATCCGTCCGTACGGTTATGCAATTTGGGAGAACATTCAGAAGATTCTTGATGCAAAATTCAAGGCTACCGGCGTTGAAAACGTATATATGCCTATGTTCATTCCCGAATCTCTTCTTAAGAAGGAAAAAGATCACGTTGAAGGCTTTGCACCCGAGGTTGCTTGGGTAACTCACGGCGGTGACGAAAAGCTCTCCGAGCGTCTTTGCGTTCGCCCCACCTCCGAAACCCTCTTCTGTGAGCATTACGCAAATATAATCAAATCATATAGAGATCTTCCCAAGGTATACAACCAGTGGTGCTCGGTTGTTCGTTGGGAAAAAACCACACGTCCCTTCCTTCGCTCTCGTGAATTCCTTTGGCAGGAAGGCCACACTATGCACAGAACCGCTGAGGAAGCAGAAGAAAGAACTGTACAGATGCTTAACGTGTATGCCGATTTCTTCGAAAAGGATCTCGGTATTCCGGTAATCAAAGGTCAGAAAACCGACAAGGAAAAATTTGCAGGAGCAGAAGCTACCTACACAGTAGAGGCTCTTATGCACGACGGTAAGGCTCTGCAGGGCGGTACATCTCACAACTTCGGTAACGGCTTTGCAAAAGCATTTGATATTCAATTCCTTGACAACGACAACCAGCTAAAATATGCTTACGAAACCTCTTGGGGTGTTTCCACAAGAATTATCGGCGGTATAATTATGACTCACGGTGACGATTCAGGACTTGTTCTTCCTCCCTCCGTTGCTCCTATCCAGGTTGTTATTGTTCCTGTTCAGCAACATAAGGAAGGTGTTCTTGATGCTGCTTATGCATTGAGAGAAAGACTTACAAACGCAGGCTACAGAGTTAAGGTTGACGACTCCGACCAGTCTCCCGGATGGAAGTTCTCAGAATACGAAATGAAGGGTGTTCCGCTTCGTATCGAAATAGGACCTCGCGACCTCGCTGAAAACAAGTGCGTAATAGTTCGCAGAGACAACAGAGAAAAGAGCTTCGTTTCTCTCGATAATCTTGAATGTGCAGTCAAAGAAGGGCTTGATAACCTTATCAAAGCGATTTATGAAAAAGCTCTTAATAACAGAGAAACAAGAACATATACCGCGGCAGACTTGGATGAGCTTACCGCAATTGCAAACGAGAAAAACGGCTACATTAAGGCAATGTGGTGCGGAGATCTTGAGTGTGAGCTTAAGCTTAAAGAGGTTGCCGACGTTAGCTCCCGCTGTATGCCTTTTGAGCAGGAAAATCTTTCTGACAAGTGCGTATGCTGCGGAAGAGATGCAAAGAAGCTCGTTTACTGGGGCAAGGCGTATTAATTTTAAAGCTATTTAAACCGAATTTTAAAGGAAGGAGAAGTTCTATATGTTATACGATCCCGGCGAAACAACCAGTTTTAGAGCCAGCGATGGAAACATGGTAAAAATCGAGTATTACAGAGAACTTCCCTCCACCGTTGCTTTAGCAAAAAGCTATGCAGAGGCAGGAAAGCCTGACAGATACGTTGTATTCGCCGAAAAGCAGTTTCCAACGTCTGTCACCGGAGCAAAATCATTTTCAGACAACGCATTCGAAAGCGGAATATTCATGTCAGTGATTTTGCGCCCCTCCTTCTTCCCCTCGCAGGCCGGATTACTTGCTCCATTGGCAACAACCGCTTTGCTTGGTGCATTTGAAGAACATACAACAAAAACCGCAGGTATTGGTTGGCTTTCTTCCATAATATATAATAATAAGAAGATTGGCGGATGTACCATAGAAGGAAAGCTTAACGATTTTTCTTCCTTTGAATATATGATCGTTTCTTTCGCTCTTCGTATGGATAAAAGCGCTTTCACCCCCAGACTCACCGATTTGATACGCAAGGTGTTTGACGATGAAAACCCATCGGTTTCAATGCTTGTTGCCAGAACTGTTTTAAACAAATTCTTCACTGTATACATTGATATAAAAAATCCGGCAAAGCATATGGATTACTACAAACAAAAGTTCTGCCACTACGGTAAACGAATCAAATATTTTGCTGATGGAAAAAAACATAACGGCAAAATTATTGACGTGGATAAAAAGAACTGTATGCTCCAAATACAAGGTGCAGAAGGAAAAAGCTTATATATCACTTCTCCGTCATCAATTATCATTCCTCAACAAAATGACATTTTAGGTGCTTTAGAAGGTTTGTTTAGAACTAAAGATAAAAGGAATAAATAAGCTCTGTATTTTTAAAATTATATGCCAAAACCTCTTATGGAAGATAAATTTCTGCTATAAGAGGTTTTATTAATTTAAATATTTGGTTGTTCTGCTTTTTTGTATTTATATACTGATTCACAAAAAAGTCTTTCAAAATCGAAACTTAATAATATTAAAACGGCCGGAAAAATTTCCGGCCGTTCTTTTGCTTTTATAAAGCTATTATTTTTTATTACTCTTCTTCGGTAGATGCTACAACATTTCTTGTATCTGTAGCTTCCTCACCTTCAGGACAAGTGGTGCACTTTGCGGTTTCAGTTCCAAGATAACCTTCACTAGCATTATCATCGAACACATACTCACCCCAAACGTGATCAAGCATAGAATCTTCGGTTTCCTCTACCTTTACAGCACCGCAAGTAAGAGTCACTGTCTCACCTTCAACCTCAACCTGGTACTCGCAAGTACACTTGTAGGTCTTGATCTCATTGGAAGTACAGGTTGCGGGAGTAATTTCAGGCTCACCCCAAGCTGTTTCATGATCAAGCTTAGAGCCCTCATCAACAACCTTGTTTACTGCGCCACAAGTCTTTATGATAGGATTGCCATCTTCATCTTCACCGTCTGCATATTCTACACAGCAGGTGTAAAGAGTATATCCATCTTCAAGGCAGGTAGGAGCAAATACAACGGGATTCTGGAAATTGTGTCCGTTAGGATTGATGTTCTCGGTTCTCTTCTCTACTCTAGTTCCTTCGGTTTCAAGAAGCTCGGAACAAAGCTCACCAAAGATACATGTACGCTCACTC
>JAZTXO010000044.1:0-37722 GCA_045636445.1 Eubacteriales bacterium
GTGGCGCGGCGTCGGCTGGCAACTTTGGCGCGGCCACGGCTGGATATCGTGGCGCGGCGACGGCTGGATATAGTGGCGCGGCGACGGCTGGAAACTTTGGCGCGGCGACGGCTGGATATAGTGGCGCGGCGACGGCTGGAAACTTTGGCGCGGCGACGGCTGGATATAGTGGCGCGGCGACGGCTGGAGATAGTGGCGCGGCGACGGCTGGAAACTTTGGCGCGGCGACGGCTGGAAACTTTGGCGCGGCGACGGCTGGATATCGTGGCGCGGCGACGGCTGGAAACTTTGGCGCGGCGACTTCGCGTGGGTCATCCAGTGTTGGCCAAGAGGGTATCGCATGCGCCCGCGGTAACGGTTGCAAGGTTAAAGGAGGACTCGGTGCGGTTCTTGTTCTCGTTGAGGAAAACGATGAGGAAGGCATCGCAGCTTGGAAAGCAGAAGTTGTGGATGGTCATCGCATTAAAGCTGACACATTCTACATGCTGATTGAGGGCGAATTTGCAGAAGTTGAATGTGAGGAGGATTGATAATGTCAAATTTTAATTTCAATAAAGTAATTCTTGGCGGACGCCTTACAGCTGACCCCGAGCTCAAGCAGACGCCCAACGGTGTGCCCGTAGTTTCCTTTAGCATCGCGATCAACCGAAGATTCCAATCGAAGGAAAACGCGCAGCAGCAGACCGACTTTTTCAACGTAACCGCTTGGCGTTCGACAGCAGAGACGATCTCAAAATATTTTCATAAAGGTTCCACGATCTGCATTGTGGGTAGCATTCAGAATAGAACGTGGACGGACACAAACGGGCAGAAGCGTTACGCTACCGACATCATCGCTGAAGAGGTTCAGTTTGTGGACTCGAAGGGTGAAGCGGAGAGCGAGCCAAAGTCAAACGGCAGTAATTATGTTCCTGCTGCATACAGCGAGCCTCAGCGGGAAAAATTTGAATCCGTGAGCAATGACGATGATCTGCCGTTTTAAGTAAAACAAGGAGCGAGGATATGGAACATAGGATATACGCGCAGAACGATGCCAGATTGAGCCGTGACGATCTTGACGAGCTCGCCCGACTTCTTATTAAAGCCGGTTTTAAGGTTCACATCGGCAAGGAGAAGCGCGACGGAAGTAAGGTGTTTACGTATTACGTAGCTTATGAAGAGGTCAATCAAAAGCGTTAGTTACAGCAAGTATAACAACAAACAAGTGGAGATTTGTGGAAAGATCTTCGACTCGAAGCACGAAGCGGAGCGGTATCTTCTGCTCCTCTCGATGGAGCGGGAGGGGCGGATCTCTGATCTTCGCTTGCAGGTGCCTTTCGAGCTTATACCTTCTCAAAGGGAACCCGACGTTATCGGACCCCGCGGAGGGGTTAAGTCCGGGCGGTGCCTTGAAAAGGCGTGTGTTTACTACGCCGATTTCGTATACAAGGACAAGGACGGCAACACTGTCGTCGAGGATGCCAAGAGTGCGGCGACTCGCACAGAGGCGTACAAGATAAAGAAAAAGCTTATGCTTTACGTGCATAAGATAACTATTAAAGAGGTGTAGATTATGGCTCGACCGTTGAGTGACGGGGTCGGGTACTTCCCGAAGGACGTGGGATTTTATCACGACGATAAGATCCGCCTCGTTCGGGCGGAGTTTGGAGCAAAGGGAATGTATCTCCTCGATTACATCCTTTGCGAGATCTACGGAAAAGATGGATACTTTATGAAGTGGGATGCGATCAAGTGCGGTCTCGTGTCGGACGGTGCGGGCTGTGGTTGTACTACATCCTTCGTGAGAGAAGTGGTTGCCGGATGTATCAGGTACGGGGTCTTTAACAAGAACGTGTTTGAGAGATACGGTGTACTAACCTCCGCAGGTATTCAGCGACGTTACGTAAGAATGTTCAACGGACGCGATTATATCAGACTTGCGAAAGAATACTTTGTGCTTGATGTCAACGATAAAAAAGACATTACACCGGGTATTCTTGAAAAGTGTACATTTTTTTCGGCAGAGACTACAGAAAACCCCGATAAAAGTACAGAAAACCCCGATAAAAACAAAGAAAACTACTCAAATAAAAAGAGAGTAAAAGAAACTAAATTAAAAGAGAGAGAGAACGCGCCCGCGCGTAAAGATCTCGCGCCTTTTGGCAGCTTCCGGAACGTGCTCATTTCGCGCTCGGAGTACGAGCAACTTGTGGGCAAATTTGGCAAGGCATTGGCGGACGAGCTTATAGAGAGTTTTTCGCGTAAGCTTAAGAGCAAGGGTTACAAATATGACGATCACTATTCGACTATTCTATTATGGGCAGACAAGGACGGAAAAAAGCCTATATCAGAGGCGAATGCGGCGGGATCGTTTGATACAGAAGAATTTTTTGAGGCGGCATTGCGCAGGAGCTTGCCGTGTGAAGGATAGGAGGATGAAGGGGTGAGGTCGATATTAAATTACCCCGGTGCAAAATGGGGTATGGCTTCAAAAATCGTTGATATTATGCCACGGCATAGGTCGTATCTTGAACCTTTTTTTGGGTCAGGTGCGGTGTTGTTCAATAAGCCGCCTTCGGCCATTGAAACGGTGAACGATCTTGATGGCGATATTACGAATTTCTTTAGTGTGTTGCGAGATCAGACCGATGCGCTTATACGTGCGATAAGTTTAACGCCTTATTCTCGGGAGGTGTTCGACGACGCGCACGAAAACAGAGGCACAGGGGATTTTGAGCGAGCTTATAAATTTGCAATCAGATCTCGGATGGGACACGGTTTCAAGACCTATCAAAAAACGGGTTTCAAGATTGATGTTTATGCCCGGGAGAGATCTTACTGTGTTGATGGTTGGAATAGGATGCCTGAAATGCTGGCCGATGCGGCTGTACGCTTGAAAAATGTTCAAATAGAGAACAGACCCGCATTAGAGCTTGTTCGAAAGTTTAATCACGACAACGTGCTGATATACGCAGACCCGCCGTATCTTCTAAACACGCGAGGGGGCAAGCAATATCGATGTGAGATGAATGAGCAGGACCATGTTGAATTGTTGGCCGCACTTCGTGACCACAAGGGTTATGTGATACTTTCGGGTTATCCGTCAGAGCTATACGATGAGACCCTGCGCGGATGGCAGAGGATTACAAAAAAGAGCTACAATCAGAATAGTGATCCTCGTACAGAGGTGCTTTGGTGCAATTTTTGTGCAGAGTTAAATCTTTTTACAGAAAGTAATAAGGAGTGAGAAAATTGAAAGCAAACATACCTAAAGGGTGGCATAGACTACCCAAGAGCGAAAAGGAGGCTATCTCCGATTATTTACAGAAGGTCGCATTTGAGCAGTGCGAGAAGGACATGAGGATCATGCTTGACTTATACATAAAGATGGTCTGTGTGACTCTCCACGATGCTTTCGGCTTTGGCGAGAAGCGACTCCTTATGTTCCTCGGCAATCACAAAAGGCTCTTTCACCGTCAGAGCAAGATGGTGAAGGACGGCTCACAGGCGGAATATCTTGATAGGCGCATGGCGGAAATATTTAAGAAAGGCGGATTCCCACAGGACTTTTTTGACAAGATAATTGGTCCGGTGGAGAAAGGAGCAGACAATGAGCAAAGAGAAGCAGACATATAACCCTTGTGACGATTGTAAGTATTCGTATTCAAGGAATGGTCAAGAAAGCAGAATGTGTAAAATATGCGAGCTTGAATATTTCAAAGATCGTATACTCGACTACCGCAAGCAGAGCAAGTGGATCAGCGTTGACGAGAGGTTGCCTGAAGATATGTACGGCAAGGACAGAAAAAAATAACCGTGCTTGTTTGTACGGAAAGCGGAAATGTTAGTACGACTTCAAGGCAAAGGATTGTCAAGTTTGATAAAGACAAGCTGGAATGGGTAGAACTTGATACCTTTGAATGGAGTAAAAGAAAACAAGTCACTCATTGGATGCCACTTCCCGAAGCTCCGAAGATGAAACAAAACTAAAATTAAATTAAAAAGAAAGGTTTTATATTATGAAAAAATTTATTGCACTTTTTATTTGCCTTATGGCAATCGTATCTTGTTTGACTTTTACATCCTGCACAGCCGCAGATACCGTCAACAATAATTTATCCAAATCAGCAGACAATTTTGAGGTCTTGCGAAAAATAACCGTTTATAATGCGCGAACTGACTTGATCGTTATGGAAATGGAAGGTTATATGAGCCTATCAAATAACACTACCAACGAGCTTGTCGTTACGTGCAAGATAGGAGCGGGTGAATATAAAAAGAATTATATCTATCTCAATGAGTATGTCATATATGTGGTAGAAGATATTTCAGGTACTCACACAGATCCTTATCACTATAAGGTGCATTTCTATACGCCTATTCCCGACGTTGATGTAAATCATTGAAAGGCGGTGCGGAGTAATGATTGGATATATTATTAGCGGAATTATTGGCGTGGCAGTTTGCGGAATGTTCGGCTTTTGCTTGTGTGCGTTGTTAGTTGTCGGAAAGAATGGAGGTGAGTGATATGGCAAAATTTACGGCATCGAGCCGCAGATGCGATGTTTGCCTTAATAGCAGAGCAGTTGTTTCCGAGAATGACATCTTTTTTGTCTGTTGCTTGACCGAAAAGCAAAGCCTTGATTGTTTGATGGGTGTTAAGGATAGTTATGATGGCTATTCCGATATGCCAAAGAAAGGAGAATGATATGGCTCGATGCGGAAAAATCAATAATAAATGCTTGGACTGCACAGAACGCAAGAAGAACGATAGCGGAAGGTTTTACTGTCCGCACACTAAATGCGTATTCACCGACGGCGATCTTAAATTTTATCGTGAGGTTGGAGGAGCGACACTCATAGATCCTTTGGAGGGGGATCAATAGTGAAAAAAGACCCCATGAGAACCCGCGCTATTGCGGCGTTCATCAGATATGCCGTGGCCGGATGTCCGAGAAATGAAGATATCATATTTTATGATGATGACGAAGCTAAGGACATTTACGCCATAAACGGTATGTTTGAATATCTTGACCGGGAGGGCAAGGAGTACATATCTAAGGCGGTACGCGAGGTATACATGTTTTTGCCCGGAAACGGCAGAAGGATGGGTATTAACGCCAGAGTTCTTGCTCATGCGACGAGTGCTTATGCTGACGCGAGGACCGTTTACCGCTGGCTCAAGTATGCGGTAAAGACATTTACAAGTTTAAGGGAGTCTTTATAATATAATTTAATATGTCAGTAAGAAGGGAATATGTCTTGCTATAATTCTCATAGTAGGACAGTGTGCCCAAGCCGTGGCTTCACCTTGGGAGTCACGGCTTTTTACGTTTTCAAAAAAAGGAGGGTGCAATGGCAGCGAGGCTGACAGACAAGCAGAAGAAAAAGATAATAGCTGATTACGTTGAGCTTGGCAGCTACAACGCCGTTGCCAAGAAACACAAAGTATCTGCAACCACTGTGAAAAAATTGGTGGGAAACGATGCTGAAAGTGTAAGAAAGTGTGAGCAGAAAAAAGAGGAAAACACAATGGAGATCCTCGATTTTATGGACACACAAAAAAAGAAGGTGTGCGAGATCATCGAGAAAGGGCTTGACGTGCTTAACGATAAGGACAAGCTTATGCTCGCCAACCCCGATAAGATCACGATCGCGATTGGTACTCTTATAGATAAGTTTACGGCTTCCGAGAGAAACAAAACGGCGATAGCAAACGGTCCCTTCGAGATCCCGGCGCGGCTGGTTTCTCCTTCGTTCTTCCCGGTGCTGCTTGACATCCTGGACAGGGCGCATCTTGAGTACGTGGAGGAGGGTGGACGAGGTTCCACGAAGTCCTCGTTTATATCTCTCGTCATTCCTATGCTTATCAAGAATAATCCTCAGATGCACGCGGTGTGTTGCCGTAAGGTAGGAAACACGCTCAGGGACAGTGTTTACGCGCAGATCTGCTGGGCTATCGATGCTATGGGGCTTGGCGCGGAATTTGAAAGCAAAGTAAGTCCTCTTGAAATCACATACAAGCCGACAGGTCAAAAGATATACTTCCGCGGCGCAGACGATCCCATTAAGCTCAAATCCATAAAGCCTACGTTCGGTTATATCGGTATTTTATGGCTTGAGGAGCTGGATCAATTTGCCGGGGACGAAGAGTGCCGTAATATTCAGCAGTCGGTTATCAGAGGCGGCGACGAGGCTTATATTTTCAAAAGTTTCAACCCTCCGAAGGCAAAAAACAACTGGGCTAACAAATACGTACAGCAACCAAAGGAAAACCGCCTTGTCAGCCATTCAGATTACCGCTCTGTGCCTGCAAAATGGCTTGGTAAGGCTTTTTTGGATGAGGCTGAGTATTTACGCGGCATAAATCCTTCGGCATACGAGCACGAATATTTGGGCATTCCCAACGGCAACGGAGGAATGGTATTTGAGAACGTTGTCGGGGAAGAAATTACCGACGCGCAGCTGGAGGCGTTTGACCGCGTTCTCAACGGTCTTGACTGGGGATATTATCCCGATCCGTTTGCCTTCAATCGTTGCCATTACGATGCGGCACGGAGAGTGCTTTACATATTCGACGAGATATCGGCGGTCAAAAAAGGCAATCGCGAGACAGCGGACCTTATTCTTGAACGCGGCATAACCCACGAGGACAGGATCACCGCCGACAGCGCGGAGCCAAAGAGTGTATACGACTATCAAAAGTTCGGTCTGAAGTGTTATGGAGCCATCAAGGGCCCCGGAAGTGTTGACTACAGTATGAAGTGGTTGCAGTCGCTGGTTAAGATCGTTATAGATCCGCGCCGCTGTCCGGATACATATAGAGAATTCACAGATTACGAGTATGAGCGAACAAAGGACGGGGAAATTATGAGCGGTTACCCTGACCGAAATAATCACCACATTGACGCTATCAGGTACGCTACAGAGAACATCTGGAAACGTCCCGGAAAATAGATTTAGGGATACAGAAGAGATAAGGAGAAGATAAAAAAGAATGCGTAGGGAGGTATTATGAAAACTTACAACGATCTTTTGGAGTGCGTCTCCGAAAAAGAAAGAATGGCGTTTATTCTTTCTGCTATCTCCGCACATCGTGCAAGCGAACTTTACAAAATGGCTGTTATCGCCGTGGAATATGAAAGGCAACGCAATACAACCATAACCAAATTTCGAAAGCTTTTGTATGACATTCAGGGAAACGCAGTACCCGACAACTTCACAGCCAATCACAAGTGTGCATCTAACTTTTTCTCGCGTTTTGTGACTCAGGAGGCTTCATATTTGTTGGGAAACGGTGTGACCTTTGAAAACGAAGAGACAAAAAAGAAGCTTGGCGCGGATTTTGACACCAGACTTTATAAAGGCAGTAAAGCGGCACTTGTTCAGGGTGTTGCGTTTGGATTTTACAATCTGGATCGCGTGGATATATTCGAGCTTATTGAATTCGTGCCGCTTTATGACGAGGAAGATGGAGCACTCAAAGCCGGTATACGTTTCTGGCAGAGTGAGCCCGAAAAGCCTCTTCGCGCGGTACTTTATGAGCTTGACGGATATACCGAGTATATACAGCGCAAGGGAAAAGATATTGAGATCTTTGCAGAAAAACGGACATACCGTCAGAAGGTAGTAAGATCCGACGTGGACGGCGAAAAGATATACGACGGAGAAAATTATCCGACCTTTCCTATCGTGCCTCTGTGGGGAAATATGAAGCATCAGAGCGAGCTGGTGGGACAGCGCGAGAACATCGACTGTTACGACCTCATAAAGAGCGGATTTGCCAACGATCTTGACGATGCATCTATGATATACTGGACTCTTGAAAACTGCGGCGGTATGGATGATCTGGATCTTGCAAAGTTCATCGAACGAATGAAGCGCGTGAGGGCGGCTGTAGTTGACGGTGGAGAAGGCGCAAAAGCGACGGCGCACACTATGGATGTGCCTTACGAGAGCCGCGAAACATATCTCTCGCGACTTCGCGACGATCTGTACGAGGATGCGATGGCACTCAATACGGCGCAAATCGCGGCAGGCAATATTACTGCAACGCAGATCATGGCTGCTTACGAGCCGCTGGATCAGAAATGCGATGAGTTCGAATATTGTCTGATCGATTTTATCACCGGAATTCTTCATATTGCCGGGCTTAAACCCGATGTGCCGACTTTTAAGAGATCGCGCATTGTTAATCGCCAGGAAGAGACCGAGCTTGTTCTTTCTGCCGCAGAATATCTTGACGAGGAGACCGTTCTTCGCAAGCTTCCTTTTCTGACTCCGGATGAAATAGACGATATTATCAGTCGCAAGATCTCCGAGGACAGCGCAAGATTTGCGCCGGGAGTAGATCCCGAAGAGGCGGAGAAAGAGGATCTCGGCGGAAATAACAATGAATAAGGGGCGGTGATCTTATGGCCGACAAGGCTCACAAGAGAACGGATGAGCTGATCGCTGAGCTGGAGGAGAAGCTTCAGGGGATATACAAGGACGCGGAGGGCCATGTCGAGGCAAAGGCGGCGGCGTATTTCAAGAAGTTTGTCGAGCTTGACGAGAAAAAGAAGGCTCTTGTATCCGAAGGCAAGATGACCGAGAGCGAATACATAAGATGGCGCAAAAACAAGATGCTTTACGGTGAGCATTGGAAACGTCTTGAAAATGATCTGGCACTTGAATATCTTGCAACGAATCAGACGGCTATTGCTTACGTAAACGGCAGACTTCCTGACGTATACGCGCTGAACTACAATTATTCGATGGAGGATATTGCGAGCCAAGTGTCGGATCTGGGCGGTGATTATCACTTTGAACTTGTGGATGCGCAGACCGTCAAAAATTTAGCCGTGAGCGACGAAACGCTTTTGCCATATAAATACGTTGACGGTGTCCGTGACGTGCGCTGGAACACGCAAAAGGTCAATTCCGCGATGCTTCAGGGCATACTTGCCGGAGACAGTGTACCGAACCTTGCAAAGCAGCTTCGGACGGTTACGGGAATGAATCTGACGAGCTCTATCCGCAATGCAAGAACCACGGTGACGAGCGCGGAAAACAAGGGGCGCCAGGACAGCTATGAGAGAGCCGAAAAAGACGGAATCAAGCTCAGGCGAGAGTGGATTGCTGCTATCGACTATCGAACGCGTCACGCACACCGTTTGCTTGACGGTCAGCTTGCCGACGTAGGCAAGCCATTCAAGAGCGAGCTGGGACCCATTATGTATCCGGGCGATCCGAAAGCAGACCCGTCAAACGTGTATAACTGCAGGTGTACTATAGCGTCGTTTGTGGTATCTATTGACGGAATCAAAGTGGGTGAGGACGGACAGGAACACGCCAACCGTCGAACCGCGCAAGACTTTTACAACGAAAATCCCGAAAAGTTTGACAAAATGCAAAAAATGTTGTATAATGAGAGTGCGGACAAAGAGCAGTACAAGAAATACAAGACTCGTTTGGGCAGTGAGGCTCCGAGAAAATTCTCCGATTTTCAGAAGATGAAGTATGACGAGGCGGAGAAGTATCAGTACTTGGCGGGATATTATCGATATAAGGGGAACAATCCACAGAGCAGCAGAAATTTTTACAACGCCAATCTTGCAATGAAAAAGTTGCACGATGAGGGGAAGATAAAAACAACGGGAACCTTAGTTTACCCTGCTCGAAAGTATGTGATAAAGGATGTTAATTCTCATGCCACAGAAAGAATGCAAGAACGTGACTTGACAGAGGGATGGGCGCAGAACATAATAAACAATGCAGAATTTGCTGTTAAACAACGCAAAGGAACACAGTTTGCCTACTACAATGGCGAAGGTATGGTAGTTGTTGATCGTGACGGTATTTTAAAAACGCTTGGCAAACTGGATGACGGTGGAAAAATATTGTATGAGGAGGTGCTAAAACACATTGGCAGTAATAAGTGAAAAGGTATTTTGCCCGATATTTAACCGAGAAATAGAGGAAGGATACTGCTGGGAGCTTTGCAATATCGGAACCGATGAAATACTTTTAAGGGGCGACAAGGTTGCCGATTGGGACGAGGCTCAACGTATCTGCAAGAAGTGCGGAAGATATGAGGATTAGCAATGAGCATCACATTCAAAGACAACACGGCTAAGTTTCAGCGAGAGTTTGAGAAGGCTTTGCGCAAGGGCTTGATCGCTATAGGAACTGAAGCTGAGCGAAACGCAAAGCTTGAGATCACGAAGCTGGTTTATTCCCGCGGAGATAAAGAAAAGAGATACCGTCTTACCGGGCGACTTCGCAACAGTGTTGCCTTCGCTTTGAGCGGCGAGGGAGCTATGACAGGGGACGGTGTTGTTGCTTTTGGCAAGGGGCGACTGCTTGACTCATACAAGGATTTTGACGGCAATAAGTTTGCTTACAAAGGAAAAGCCCCCGGCGAGAAATTGGAAGCCGTTTACATCGGCACGAACGTGGAGTATGCGCCTTACGTTGAGCTGGGCACGTCAAGAATGGCTGCACGTCCTTTTCTTCGCCCTGCGGCGACAGAGCACGGCGAGAGGTACAAAAAGCTGATGGAAGCGGCGATGAAGGGCGAAAAGAAGTGAATAGTGAAGAGTGAATAGTGAAGAGTGAACGTTGATTTTCGCCTCGGCGAAAATCTTCCGAACTTTTTAACTATTCACTTTTACTTTTTACCTTAATTTATGTTGTCAGTAAATGCGATTGTTTTATTTATATAATAAGCTATAAACTATTTGCGGAGAGGCATTTCCGCCGAAGAAAGGATGATAGTATTATGGCATTTACAAGAAAGATGCTGAAAGCATTGGGCATCGAAGATGACAAGATCGACCAGATCATGGACGCGCACGTTGAGGTGGTGGACGCTATCAAGGCGGACAGAGACACCTACAAGGCTGACGCGGAGAAGCTTGCGGACGTTCAAAAGGAATTGGACGGACTCAAGAAGGACGGCGGAAACTGGCAGAAAAAGTACGAGGACGAGCACAAGGCTTTCGACGAGTACAAAAGCGCGCAGACCGCCAAGGAAGCCAAGGCAGCCAAGGAAAAGGCTTACAGGGGGCTTCTCAAAGAGGCAGGAATCGCCGAAAAGCGTATGGACGTTATTATGAGGGTCACAAACCTTGACGATATCGAGCTCGACGATAAGGGCGCGGTCAAGGACTCCCAGAAACACGTGGATACAGTCAAGAGCGAGTACGCAGAATTTATCGAGACAACCACACATCGTGGGGCACACGTCGCAAATCCTCCGGCTAAAGGCGCGGGAGAGGCAAAGACCAGAGAGGAAATATACGCAATGAAGGACGGGCGTTTTGTTCTCTCTGCATCCGAGCGTCAGGCGGCACTGGCAAAGATTTATGAAACAGAGAAAGGATAATTAATTATGGCAGGAATTACAAAGACTACCGATTTTAACGTTGAAGCAAGAAGAAACGATTTTGTAACCGCTTTTGCGGCTAACTGGGACACTCTCCGCGAGATCATGGGAGTGTCCAGACCTATAAAGAAGGAACCCGGCACTGTTCTCAAGTCCTACAAGGCGACTCTCGATCTTGAGGACGGAAACGTTGCGGAGGGTGAAGAGATCCCGATATCCAAGGCGCACGTCGAAGAGGTCACAACGGCTGATCTGACCATTCAGAAGTACGGCAAGGGTATCACTATCGAGGACGTGGACAAATACGGTCCCGAAGTAGCTATTGATCTTACCGACGAGGCATTCAGAAACGAGCTGCTTTCGAAGGTTCTGGAGGAGTTTTACGCTTTTGCGCGTACCGGCACACTCAAGCCCGAGGGGGCAACCGATTTCCAGATGGGTGTTGCTCTGGCTATCGGCGCAGTCAAGAACAAGTTCAAGACTATGCGCAAGGACGGCTCCCGCGTTGTGGTGTTCGTTAACACTATGGACGCTTACCGCTATCTTGGCGTAGCAAACATTTCGGTTCAGAGCGCATTCGGCATTGACTACCTCAAAAACTTCATGGGCGCGGAGACTATGATCCTCGCGGGAGACAACGATATTCCCGCCGGAACTATTATCGCTATCCCCGTAAGCAACATCGTTGATTATTACGCGGATCCTTCCAGCTCGGCTTTTGCAAGGATGGGACTTGTGTACACTGTGGACTCCGATCTTCCCATGCTTGGATTTGCTATAGAGGGCGATTATTCAACCGCTACAGGCATGAACTGGGCTATCATGGGTCACAAGCTCTGGGCAGAGTATCTCGATGCGATCGCCGTTGTAAGCGTCGGAGCGGCAGGATAAAATTCATGAAAGGCGGTGCAGTTAAATGGATATGATCGGTGAGATCTGCGCTTATGTGCGCAATTATTTCCTCGGCAGTGATCCGCGCAGGAATATTCACTCCGGTGAGTACGTAATAAGCGGCGGCGAGCTGGCACCGCTTGATTTTCTGAAAGACGGACAATATTTCCGCATAGTCGGCAGTGCGCTCAATGACGGCGTATATCGGTATCCCGTTGCCGATCTTGCCGACGAGACGTTTACGGGCTCGGTTTGGGCTATGGAGGTGACTCCTTCCTTCGTAGCCCTTGCCGATGAAATAAAAGCTTTTTGTGAGAGTGACGCGGGGAAGGCTTCTCCTTTCGTTTCGGAGAGCTTTGGTGGATATTCATACACCAAGGCGGCTGACGCAAACGGTGTTCCGATAACGTGGGAAAAGGTTTTTGCGGCGAAGCTCAACAAATACAGGAGGATGAGTGTATTATGAGCTTACTTGACGCGGCACTTGAGGACTGTGTATTTATTGACAAGAAGCACGTATCAGACGGCGAGGGGGGATACGACACCCAATGGGTGGACGGTGCCGCCTTCAAGGCTGCTGTAGTGCTCGATCAGAGCATCCAAGCCCAGAGGGCAATGTCGGAGGGCGTTACGGGTGTTTACACCGTGACTGTGCGTCGGGCGGTGCGCTTGGGGTATCACGAGGTGTTCAAGCGGTTACGCGATGGCAAAATATTTCGCGTGGTCAGTAAGGACGATGCCGAGACGCCGAAGAGCGCGGCTATAGATGCCAGAACTATCAAGGCGGAGGAATGGACGCTATGAACAGATACGCGGCTTTGCACAGCTTTTACGCCTCTTTCGGCTTAAAGGCTTACGAGGAAAATACGGTCCCGACGGGAGACTATGCGCCGGAATTTCCTTATCTTACTTATAACGTCGTTACAGACTCCTTTGGGACTGAAGTGTCCCTCAGTGTCTCTCTTTGGTACCGCGGAACGTCTCTCAAGGATATGAACGCCAAGGCTGACGAGATAAGCGCCAAAATAGGAGCTTCGGGAATATTTATCCCAAGCGACGATGGCGGCATCTGGATAAGACGCGGTTCTCCGTTCGCTCAGAATATGAGTGACTCGGACGATGAGACGATAAAGCGAAAATACATAAATCTGATCGCTGAATACATAACCAACGATTAATGACAACTACAACAAAGAAAGGATGAATTAAAATGAGTGCATGGACGGCAAAGAGAATTACCGCTGATGCCGCGCAGAAAATGCAGGTTAATTCGGGACTGCTCCTGAATAACTTTGACGTGGCAAATCCTACCGCTCCCGCTGATGCGGATATAGTATGCGAGACTACGGGCAATTTTAAGATCTCGTGCAAGCCCGAGACTGTGGACTGGTTTGACAACGTCAACAATGCGCCCAAGAACACCAAGGAAGGCAAAGATATAACAGGCTGGTTGAGCAGTCTTTCCGTGACGGCTCTTTCCATAACCGAGGAGACCTTGGGATTTGCTATGGGAGCTTTTAAGAAGACTGGTGACAAGCTGGGCATTACTCCCAGAAGCCATTATACCGTTGATGATTTCAAGAAGCTTTACTGGGTGGGTGACATGATGGACGGCGACAGCGCACTGGTAGTCGTTATGGATGACACAGTATCTACAGGCGGCCTTGACTTCACATCTAACGACGGCGGCAAAGGTGAGCTTGCGCTTGAGCTTATGCCTCACGCCAGCATGGAAAAACCGGGCGAGGTGCCTATGGCATTTTATATCGTTACCAAAGTCGGAGACGGTAAATAATCAATAAGTTTTTGAATAAAAAAAAAGCAGATCTTGGTTTAATGACTTGGATCTGCTTTTTTATGTTGTCAGTAAACAAGGGCGGATTATTTATATAATAGGCTATAAGCTATTACGGCTGAAAAAAAGAAAAAAGGAGTAAACTATGAAAAAGCTTTCTGATTTTAAGGGGCGCGACGGAATCGTCGTTGCATCGAAGCTTACCGGTATCATAATGACGATACTTGCAAACAAAAGCAATTATGCAATGAAGGATGAAAAGAATCCTTTGAAGCTTTTCACTGCTTTTACGGAAAACAATCCCGACGAGATGATGGAGATCTTTGCCATTCTTTGCGAAAAGGATCCCAAGGATTATAATCCCGACGGCGCGGAGGCGATGACAAATCTTCTTACACTCGCCGCTGATCCGCTTATAGTTGGGCTTTTTATCTCGCAGAGGCAGACGGGGGATGCGACATCCTCTGCCTCTCGTTCGGAGAATACCGAGGCATAGAGGACATAGAAACGTTTATGCGGTATGCCGCCGCTCGCTACGATCAAAAGAGGCGGGGCGATGCATACCGCTTTTACATTTCGGAGTGTCTACGCATGATAAGCGAAAACACCGCAAGAAGTTATTCGGTGCTTTCACGCGGCAACGAAGGGGCTTCGTATATGGAGAAGAGATTATCGGATATTCTTGATCCGTCTTCCAAGTCTTCTCGCAAGCTTGTTCCGGGAGAGCCCACGAGAAATATAAGAAGGTTATTTTCCTGATACACTGAATTTAGGCGAGGTGAGCTAAAATGCTTAATGAAACATTTATATACAAAGGAAAAAGAGCCCAGAGTATGGGGATCGAGCTTCGCGAGAGCCTTATTCTTTCGGATGCAATACCAAAAGTTGAGACTATTACTGTTCCCGGAAGGAACGGAGATATTCAGATATGGGACGGCAGCTATGAAAACAGGACTATAACAGCAAAATGCTATCTTTTGAAGCACGCCATTGAACGCGATATAAACAGCATTAATTCCTGGCTGATTGCCGACCCGGGATATTTCAGATTTGAGGACACAAAGGACCCGAAGCGATTTATGATGGCAAGGGCGAGCGGCGGCATTAACAAGCAATTAAGAGCCTCTGTTATGTCCAGCTTTGATCTTTTGTTTGACGTCGATCCGCGAAGGTTTTTAAAGTCGGGCGAAAGAAAAATAAACCTATGGGGAACCATAGGAGCACCGTTTAAGGTTTTTAACCCCACTTCATATCCTGCTTCGCCGCTTCTTGAAATAACGGTAGAGCGAAACGCTACGTATACTTTTGGTATGGGTGGCGGCAAACTGTATCTTAGGATCGAGGACGGGGATCCCGGTGTTATATATTATGACACCGAGAACGATAGGGCTTATAACGTTCGCGGCAATGAAATAAATGAGCTCGTTGCCTCGGAAGGTAGCTTAAAATTATTGCCGGGAGAGAACGAGATCTTTGTTTCTTCAACAAAAAGCGGAACGTTGAATCTTATTCCTCGTTGGTGGGAGATATAAGCGCTCGGTGAAAGGGGGAAATTAGTTTTTGAATCTGTTTGAATTATTCTTTAAGATAGGCGTAAAGGACGAGGCGAGCGGCGAAGTTAACAGACTTTCTCAAAGTCTCGGAAAAGGGCTCAAAACTGCCGCTACCGTCGGAATCGCAGCGGTAACAGCCGCGGCAGTTGCTGCTTCTGCGCTTGCAAAAGAGTCGATTGAAAATTTTGCGGAATACGAGCAGCTTGTTGGCGGCGCAAAAACCTTGTTTAAGGATAGCTCTGACACTATTCTTGAATACGCCGACGAGGCGTATATGACGGCGGGAGCCTCCGCAAATCAGTATCTTTCTACCGTAACGGGATTTTCAGCTTCGCTTTTACAGAGCCTTGAGGGTGACACCGAAGCAGCTGCGGTGCTTGCAGATCAGGCGTTGCGCGATATGTCGGACAATGCCAACAGAATGGGCACCGATATGGAAGCATTAAGAAATACATATTTGAGTCTTGCACGCGGAGAGTATCGACTGTTGGATAATCTCCGTATAGGATATAACGGTACAAGGGCCGAACTGCGGCGTATGATTAAGGACGCGGCGGAGCTGGACGACAGCGTTGATGCCTCAAGTACAAGCTTTTCCAATATTATAAAAGCAATACATGCTGTGCAGACCGAACTGGGAATTACCGGAACTACTGCCAAAGAAGCGTTGACAACGATACAAGGTAGCGCAAACGCAGCCAAGGCGGCGTGGGAGAATCTCACGGTGGCAATGGCTTTAGGCAATGGAAAAGAAAAGGAAGCCGCCGACAGGTTTGTTGAGTCTCTCAGTATAGCGGTTGACAATATCTTGCCGCGCGTCGAGACGATCCTCGGTTCAGCTGCAAACGCCGTGGATGTTATCGGACCCAAAATAATTGAAAAATTGCCGGGTCTTGTGAGCGATCTTGCCCCTCCGCTTTCTAAATCGGCGGCATCGCTTATCGTCGCGGTGTTTGAGAATCTGCCGGCGGCGGTTTCCAGTGTTCCCGAAATTGGAGACATTGCGATGACCGTTATTGCCAATCTTGCCGCCGGTATTGCCGAGGCGGTGGACAAAGGAGAGCTTGGAAAGAGTATTAACGCGGCAATCGTGGGAATATTCAGATCTCTTTCGTCGGGTGAGTCCAACGCATCTATAAGGATCGCGGGTGTTGACATAGTGCTTAGTCTTATTGAGGGATTTTACGACGGTATCCCCGAGATAGTAAAAGCCGCTCCCGCAATAGTGGGCAACATAACAGGATCACTTATAGCTGAAGCACCTCGTATGTCATTGGCGGGCCCCGAGCTTGTATATCACATTTGGAAGGGGCTTTATTCGCCGGACAATATTGCTGCTTTAGGAAGCGGCACGATAGAGTTTATCTTCGGTATTTTGAACGGGCTTAAGTATGCAGGACATTATTTGCGCGACGGCGGTGCTGCGCTGTTCAACAACATAAAAGAAGGATTTATGAACTTCAAAGAAGATCCGGCGCAATGGGTAAATGACCTTATAAACAGAATCATAGACGGAATAAAGAGCAGATTCGGAGACGTCGGCGCACTCTGGAATGAGCTGTGGAGTGATTTCGTGGGCAAAGACGATGACGAGGCTGTTGCTTCGGTCGGTGACGTTTCGGCGGTTGACGGATCTCACCGTTTAGGTCTTGACCGAGTGCCGTATGACGGATACATCGCCGAGCTTCACGAGGGCGAAAGAGTGCTCACAAAGGGAGAAGCTCGCAGATATAACGTGGCGCGTGACGGTGGTATTACCGTAAACGTGAATATAGACGGCGCAAGATACAGCGACGAGGAAAGTCTTGCCGAAGCAGTGGCAGACAGGCTTCAGAAGCTTTTTGAAAACGAAGACGCGATAACAGCGTGATCATAAAAAACATGGGTGATCTGCCGATCGCCCATGTTCAAAAAAGGACGGTGAGCAAAAATAAGTAAATATCCTATATTATTCCGCAATGACGCCACAGAGTTCTGGGGACACGGGCAGGGAATACTTTCCGACGCGATCAGCTGTACGGTCAAGAATGAAATAAACGGAATATACGATCTTGAGATGGTTTACCCGGCAAACGGAGCGCACCTTTCGGATATTGTCGGACGATCAATAATTTATGCCCATGCGAGTCCACAAGAAGGCCGCCAACCGTTCAGGGTTTACGATATCGTCGAACGTAGCCGAGGTCAGGTCAGTGTTATGGCACATCATATCAGCTACGACCTGAGCGGCATTCCGGTATCCGAAATAAATGCAGACACATCGGATGATGCTTTTATTCAACTTATAGAAAACTCCGCTATACCGAATCCGTTTACGTTCGACTGCCAGAGATCGGTAGAAAAAAGCTACGTTGCAAGAGTTCCAAAATCCGCTCGGAACAGAATGATGGATAAAAACGAGAGTATCCTTGCAACTTATGGCGGAGAGTTCCGCTTCGATCACTTCAGAGTAGAATACCGCAATGCTTTAGGACGCGACAAGGGCTACAGAATCAAATACGGCGTAAATCTGATAGATCTTACGCAGGAAAGAAATTTCGACGAGATGTTCACGGGGATCTTCCCATATTATAACAGCGGAGAAAATACACTTAAGCTCCCGGAGCAGATCGTTAACGCAAAAGGGGAATTCGGTTTCTCAAGGGTTCAGGTGGTGAATCTTTCATCTGAGTTCAGCGAAGAGCCCGACGAGGACCTTTTGCGCGATCACGCACGAAGATACATAGAAGACAAAAAAATAGGCGTTCCGAAGGTAAGCATAAATCTTTCACACGTGCATTTAACACGTTTTGGGGATTTCTGCTCAGCGCCGACTCCCGAGGATATAGAGTGCGGAGACACGGTCTGGGTGGAATATCCAAGATACAACATAACGGTATCCGCAAGGGTCAACAGCTATTCCTATGATTCAATAAATAGGCGGTATATAAATATCGGGGTAGGTGATCCCAAGGCGGGATTTATAAAAACTTTACTACAGCTAAAAAACAGTAAAGACACCGCTTCCGAAAGCAAGCGAATTTCCGACAACGCGCAAAAAAATGCCTACGCTGCCGGCGCAGTGGCAAATGACGCAATGGAAAAAGCAAACGAGGCGGTGAAAACGGTGGAGGATGCTCAAAAGGCTGCAGAAGAGGCTATAGCCGCTGTGAGCGACAGAGTAAAATACTCTGAGCTTTCGGACGGCAGCGTGGGAATATCCGGAATTATACTTCCTTATAAAGGAGATATCGGAAAGCTGGACGGCACCTGGGCGGCGACTCCTCAAGCCGGCGGCGATCCATCGCGCATTATTACGCTTCAGGATCTTTACAACTTTGGCTTATTAACATAGGAGGAAAATTAAATGATAACTGCATCAATAAGACTTGATACTTATCGAGAAAACAATATTCCAATATTAAAAATTCCCCAGGGAGATTACAACGGACGCGAGATCCGCGTTGTTCTTACCTCGCTCGGCGAAAAAATAAAGGTGGAAAGCTTTGAGGTTGTAACCATCTCTGCCACAAGACCCGACGGAATGGCAAAATCCTTTCTCGGAAAAGTCAATGAGGACGGCTCGGTTAGTGTTCCCGTGGCGCGTTGGATGCTCGACGTGGAGGGAGAGGTCGTCTGCTCGGTATCCGTGGCAGGAGCAGACTCAAAATACACGACAAATGAGTTTTTTATTGAAGTGACGTACTCCCCGAATGCCGAATCCTCCGGAGAAGGGGATTTCCAACCCGGAAACGCAATAGTAGTTGAGCTATCAGCTCAAATAGAAGAGTTGCGCAACCAGGTTGAAGGGCTTGTTCTTGATGCGCCATATATAGGAGAAAACGGCAACTGGTTTGTAAAAGGCGAAGATACCGGAATAAATGCCGAGGGTTTTGCGCCAACTATTGAGGTAATTAATCAGAAAAAGATAATTAATTATTTTCAAAACAATGGGCTTGTCGCCATTCCCGAAGGTGCGAAAAATGTAACTGTAAGTGGTACTTGCAGTGGATATATGAGCGGCGGAGACGTCTATTTTGTACTCGTTGACGCTGACGGTAATATTATATCCAATGCTCACATTGGTAGTGGATCGGACGATAATATCTTAGAGGTATTCGCAGCTCTGGACATACCCGATAATGCCGCATATTTTGGGGCTGCACCGTCATCCGGCGGAATTTATGAAGATAATTATGGCTCCGGTTACACTTGTAACTTAAAAGTTGAATATGGTGGCTTTACAAAAGGTGTAGTTACGTTAATTATAACCAATAAAACCGGTTCCGAAACCATAGTGATCGAGGACGGAAAGGACGGCACAAACGGCGTTTCCCCTACGATTTCTGTATCTGCCATTACGGGCGGTCATAGAATAACCATCACAGACAAGAACGGAACGAAAACCGTTGACATTATGGACGGAAGCAAGGGCGCTGACGGCAGAGGAATAAAGACCGTTGCTCGCACAAGTGGTACGGGCGCGGCAGGAACAACAGATACCTATACTATCACCTATACCGATAACACTACAAGCACATTTACAGTTTATAATGGCAAGAATGGAACAAACGGTACGAACGGAACATCCGTAACAGTACAGAGCGTTTCCGAGTCCTCGGCGGATGGCGGCGATAATGTCGTAACCTTCTCGGACGGAAAGACCTTGAGCGTGAAGAACGGAAAAACGGGCGCGGCGGGTAAGGACGGAAATGATTACGTTCTCACTCCCGCCGACAAATCCGAGATTGCTGAAATGGTTGACGGTGCTACGATAGTGCAAGCCCCTAAATATGTCAATAGTGTAGATGAAATGACAGACCAAAGCCGTGTGTATGTTATGGCTTCTACGGGCAGAGTTTGGGCGTATATGGACACTACTGTAGAACAGGAAGTGACTATTCGAGATGATATTAAGGGAACTACCGATAACCCCTATCAAACAGGTAGATTGTCGAGCGGTGGTGCATTGTCATCGGATATATCAACCCACACATTGACTCCATACATCGATTTGACAAAGGCGGAGTATCAAGGAAAGACAATCGAACTCCACTTGGAAGGAAACAGGTATTTTTCGGAAGGCTCTGAAACATATATTATGTCTGCCGTTTTTGATGCCAACAAGGGCGTTATATTGGGTCGAGGTTACAGTATGTTGGCGAGTGGCGGTACGCTTGATGAACTTCCTACAATTTCAGCAGTAATCAACGGACAGACTTCTGCGACATTAACCATTCCTATTCCTTTAAGTCATAAAGGCGGTACGAAAGTTGGTTATTTGCGATTCTGTGGTTTAGGTACTGTAACAGATAGCGTTTACATCACATATAAAGGTATGCAAACAGTAACAGGCGGTGCTTGGGTAGACACAGGAACGTCTTATACTCCGTCATTGAGTACAGACGATTTGAACGCCGTAGCAGAGCAAGCGGCGGCTATCGTTGACAATAATCTGCTTTCGGTCATCGGTTCGGGTGAGGTGAGCGTATGAGTGCAAAGAGCAGAATTGCGGCTCTCGTAAACGCCATAAACAGAAAAACGGGCGTGAATTTTAACGACTTGACCTCTGCTATACAAGAGCTTGCCATTGGTTACACGGATGCTGTGAGCGGTTCTTCCGAGGTAAGTAACGGCACATTCAAAAGCGGTTCTCGTCTGTCGGCGTTGCTCTCATTCATAAACACGATCACGGGTATAAATCACACCAACCTCACGGCGGCTGTGCAGACCTTGATTGACGGGTATAACGCCGAACCTTCGGTGCTGTTATATTCCTTCGGGGCGGTGTCCGACACACATATTCAGTACGGCGGTGCGGAAGCAGACGGAGATTACAACGGCGTTAATGACTTTGAAAGAGCGTTGTCATATCTTGACGATAAAGTTGATTTTATCTGTGTTTGCGGTGACTTGGTAGCGTGGGCGAGTGCCGATTATATGGCACAGTATAAGAGCAAAATAAACGACTCGACGCTTACAAGCAAACCTATATATGAATGTGCAGGAAACCATGAAACCTATCCGTCACAAGGCGTTTCGGGTGTAATCGATAAAGCCTTATGGGAAACGACAACGGGGTGGTCGAGCCATTCCGCAAATGGTTGTGTGGGCGACTCTTTGTATTACTACTTTACAAAGGGCAACGATGTATTCATTATGCTTTCTCTTGTTAGTGCATCACCTTATGCGACATTTGCTACCGGTGCGTTGGATTGGCTTGAAAATGTTTTGGAAACAAACAAAAACAAGCGTTGCTTTGTATTTGAGCACGTTCACGATAAGAACGATAACACGGCAGACCCATCACATCTTTATTCAAATATGCTTGACGGTACGGATGGTGTGAGGTTTGTGAATCTTATGAAGCAGTATAAAAACGCTATATGGTTTCACGGACACACACATCTTTCCGTGGCTATGGGGCTTGATGCTAATGGTTACAAGGCAGACAACTCAAGCTATTCGCCAATATCAACAAGTCTTGGCTACAAATCGGTGCATATCCCATCCTTGCAAGGTGTGAGGTATTATAATCCTTCATCGAATGCATTGGTAAGCTCTTATAAGTATTACGGCACAGACGGAAATACCTATACCACGCAGGGCGGTCAACATGCCGAGGGATATATCGTTGATGTTTACAATAATAAAATCGTTGTGCGCGGCATTGACTTTGCCGTACTCAAATATACGGCAGATTGGGAAGCGTATTACGAGGTTGAGCCTATGGCGAATAAGGTATTTACATTAAGCACGAGGATATAACGATATGAAACACGCACTATTATTTCTATGGTGTTTTCCTCAAAACCTTCTCGGTTTTCTTGTGAAGATATTCACAAGAGCCGAGAAGGTGGGAGACCACTATCATTATAATATTGAAAGCGGCAGCGTTTCGCTCGGTGAGTTTGTTTTCCTCGCGCCATGTCATTGGGACGATGAAATGGTACTCGCTCACGAAATGGGACACCGCGAACAATCAAAACTACTCGGACCGCTTTATCTGCTTATTATCGGGCTTCCGTCCGTGATATGGTGCAGTTGCTTCCAGTGGTACAGGATAAAGCACAATAAAAGTTATTACGATTTTTACACCGAGAAGTGGGCTAACAAGCTCGGCGGTGTGGGGAGGAGGTAAAAAGATGGATACGGGATGGGTTACGCTTATTACGGTAGGCTCGGCAGCTCTCGGGGTCTTCTTTTCCTGGCTTGCCTTTGCACGAAAAAACAAGAAGGACTCGGAGAAAGACGGTGAGAGCCGCGGCGTGCTTGCCTCGGACATCGGATATATAAAGGCCGGTGTTGACGATCTTAAACGCGAAAACAGAGAGACTCGCAAGGAAGTGCGCGAGGTTGCAGAGCGTGTTACGCGATGCGAAGAGTCTGTAAAGCAGGCGCACAAGCGCATAGACGAAACGCACGTGAGGATGAACGAGCTTCATTATCAAACAGAAACAAAAAAATGAAAGTGAGGAAAAAACATGAACATTAACTGGAAAGTAAGGCTTAAAAACAAAAACTTTTGGCTTGCGATTATTCCCGCACTTCTGCTTCTTATTCAGGCAGTGGCAAAGGTGTTCGGATTTTCGCTTGATCTCGGGGAGATAGGCAACGGTCTCCTTACGGTGGTAAATACAGCGTTTGCTGTTCTTGCCATACTGGGTGTTGTTAACGATCCAACCACCAAGGGACTCTCGGACAGCGAGAGAGCACTTGAATATGAAGTGCCTCACGCGGACGATAAGTAAGTCTCAACGGTAAGGATATGGAGTTTTGATATAACGCCCTTTGAAGGGATGAGGTCGTTATAATGTCAGGTATAGAAAAATACGGCTTGCCACGGTCAGAGTGGGAAAAGCTCATTGACGAGTGGATCTTCTCCGAGCGCGATCGTGCTATACTTAAACGCAGACTTTTAGACGGGGTTTGCTTTGAACAGCTTGCCGAAGAGTTTTATCTTTCGGTTCAGCAAACAAAAGCTATTGTCTATAAAGCGCAGGCAAGACTTTTACAATACTTATAACAGCTGAAATACAGCCGTTCACTTGATTGTGAACGGCTGTATTTTTTCGTACAATATAGGCAGAAGGGAGCGAGGAAAATGTTCAAAAAATACAATGCCAACCCTATCGGAAAGAGGGTAGGCGACTGCACTGTAAGAGCCATTTCTGCTGTTATGGATCAGGATTGGGATCAAACCTATGCGGCTCTTGCGCTTGAAGGGTTTTGTCTTTGTGACATGCCTTCTGCGAATCACGTTTGGGCGGCGTATTTACGGAGTAAGGGATATTCCCGGCATCTGATACCTAACGAATGTCCGGTGTGTTACACGGTAAAGGATTTTTGCGAAGATCACCTAAAAGGAACGTTTCTTCTTGCCATCGATGGTCATGTTGTGGCTGTCATCGACGGTGATTACTATGACAGCTATGACAGCGGCGACATGACACCTATTTATTATTGGAAAAAGGAGGATGAGTAATGTACGGAAATTACTTTACACCATGGCAGCAGCCCAATTATTATTCTATGAACGGCGCAGTGCCTGATAGGCTTATGCAACTCAGGGAGGGACAGGCTCCGCCCATGCAGACAAACAACAACGGTATTATATGGGTCCTTGGGGAGGCGGAGGCGCGGAGCTATGCTGTTGCTCCGGGAAATACTGTAACTCTTTGGGACAGAGACAATCCGACGATATACATTAAGTCTGCGGACTCGGCAGGCATACCGTCCCTTAGGATAATTGATTGGACCGAGAGAAGCCCTCAAAATGCGAAGAACAGTACTCAGCGTGCCGATGAGGTTTACGTAACCAGAGAAGAATTTGAGGCTTTACGGGCAAAAATTGAAGCATTAACATCTATCAAAAAGGAGGATATAACAAATGCCTAATCCATTATATCAAATGCTTTCGGGCGGGGTTTCGCAAAACAATAGAATGTCTCAATTTATGAGCGAATTTGAAAGGTTTAAGAGATCTTTCTCGGGAGACCCGAGGGCGGAGGTTCAGAGACTTCTTAACAGCGGTCAGATGACCCAGGAGCAATACAACAAGTTGGCAGAGATGGCGAAGCAGCTATCTTCAATGATGCCACGATGAATCAGGCTTTTACTGTGCGCACAGTTTAGCAAATAAATTTAATTTAAAGAAAGGAAAAAATTATGTCAATTACAGCATCTGAAATGACCCCCGCCGACATTGCGGCGGTCACAAACAATAACGGTGGAAACGGAGGCGGCTTCGGCTGGGGCAACGACTGGTGGATACTTCTCTTGTTCCTCTTCGGTGGTTACGGCGGTCTGGGCGGCTTCGGTGGAGGAGGAGGTATTCTGCCCTGGCTTCTCTTTGGAAACGGTGGATTTGGCGGCAACAGAAACTGCGCCACCGTTGAAGATCTCGCGTCAGGCTTTAACAACTCCGCGGTTCTGTCCGGCATTAACGGTATAGATTCCGCTCTGTGTCAGGGATTTAACGGGCTTAACACCGCATATCTCCAGGGAACTTATGAGATCTCCAGGCAGATCGCCGACTGCTGCTGCGGCACTCAGCGCGCCATTGACGGCGTGAACTACAACATGGCAAAGGGCTTCTGCGATCTTGGAAACGTGATCCAGAGCACTTCCCGCGATGTGATCGACAATCAGAACGCCAACAGCCGCGCAATTCTCGATTTTCTCACCAATGACAAGATCGCAACACTTACAGCTGAGAATCAGTCGCTCAGATTCGCAGCATCCCAGGCGCAGCAGAATGCGTTCATTACCGCAAATCAGGAGGCACAGACAGCCGAACTGATACGCAGACTCGGACGCGACTGCCCCGTGCCCGCTTACGTTGTTCCCAATCCCAACTGCTGCTACGGCAACCCTGTCGGAATTGGATATGGCGGCTCGGGATGCGGCTGCGCATAAATCGAATAACTCGGTACATCTTTCCGGAAGATCCGGATTGTTCAGCTAAATAGCTGATATTGAACCCCGGGGGCGGTGTTACTCAGGGTTTCACCGCCCCCGTAATGGTATAAAGAATAATAAGAAAGGATGTGTTTTTATGGCACAATTTACAGAAGTAGCTGTCCAGGAGGTCGCCTCCTTACAGAACGTACTTTTTACTGATACCCCCATATCGTGCAATCGCGGATACGTATTGCACAGATCCGGTTCGGGTATTTTTACCCTTCGTGGCTCGGGCAATCAGTGCCGAGCGAGATACAGAGTATCTTTCGGCGCAAACGTCACCATTCCCGACGGAGGCACGGTTGGTCCTATTTCAATAGCTCTTACTCTTGACGGCGAGAATCTCGGAGAGGCAACTGCAATAGTAACACCTGCGGCTGTGGGTGATCTCTTTAACGTTTATGTATCGACGTTTATCGACGTCCCCGGATGTTGCTGTGCAAGCGTATCGGTCAAAAATACCGGTGAAGATCCAATAGAAGTTCAAAACGCAAACTTGATAATTGAAAGAGTTGCATAAGAAAGGAGAAATACTATGAAGGATTACAGAAAACTTAAGAACATGCTTTGCGAGGAGCTGGACAAATTCGCAGAGCGCAAGGAGCTTAGCGGTTCAAGCCTTGATATGATCCACAAGCTTACCGACACCATCAAAAATCTTGACAAAATCGAGATGCTTGAGGAAGAGGGTGGTTATAGCGAGCGTGGCCGCAGGGGCGGTTATAGCAGGGATGGAGGCGACTGGGAAGCTCGCGGATCTTATGGCGGCAACAGCTATGAAGGCGGCGGAAGCAACTCCAGAGGAGGCGGCAACTACGGCGGAAACAGTTACAACGACGGCGGCAATAGCTACCGTGGTCGAAACCGTGACAGTATGGGCCGTTACTCCCGCGATGATGGCAAGGAACAAATGGTACGCAAGCTTCACGATATGATGAGTGATGCCGAAAGCGATACCGAAAGGGAAGCCTTGAAGCATTGTATATCCAAAATCGAGAACGCATGATCCTGCGTTATGATAAGCGAGCGAGAGCTTCTTGATATTATCGAAGGCTACGAGAGAGACTGCAAAACACTTGGTGACTGCGAAAAGCTCGCCGTTTACTATACGGTGTACGATCACTTGTTTGGAAAAGGTAATAACTACGGAGAAGAATATCGTCAAGGATACTCTATGAGAATTGAGGAATTCCAAGATGAAGAAAAGAAAATCTCTGTTCCGACGGTAACGTCTAACTTTCTCCGGGCGGTGGAGGGAATGGATACAAGGAGGTTTTGGAGCGTGATCGATGAGCTGGTTTCCACTATCGAGGTTATCAATCCGAGGCTATATGAGGGGCTTATGAAGAAGCTTGAGTAGTCAAGGGAACAAAAAACGTTATGCACACCGCTGTGTGGTTTGTAACAAGTTTACAACAAAATTCAAAAAAACCTTGAAAATCAAGGATTGCTAACACACTTGACATGCATGGGGTCACTGGTTCGATTCCAGTTGTCTCCACCAGATTAAACTCCCCTGAAATCCTTATTATATAAGGGTTTAAGGGGAGTTTTTTTGTGTTTGGTTGTGGGGCGAAAACGTAGAAAAATGCTCTCAAATTGCCACAAATTGCGGCAAGTTTTTTTTGGTTTGTAACACGGTTTGCAACAGAGGCTTTTGGAAGTGTTATGGGGTGACAATTACACTTTCAGGAGATCTTTGTTGTGGGGTATTAATGAAATTGAGGTTTTTGGCTGCTTGTTTGAGATACTCTTCGTCGGTATGGGCGTAGATATTTTTAGTTGTGGATATATCTTCATGGCCGAGGATATCTTGGAGGGCTTTATCATTCATTCCAGCTTTGGCGCACATTGTGGCGTAGGTATGGCGGCAGCTATGCGGTGTACGGCGTTTTATGAGTTCGGGAGAAAATCCTATATTTTCGAGGGTTTTATAATAATGTCTTTTGCGCCAATTCTTTGCGTCTGCTCTGTCGCCGTTTGCATTACTGATTATATATTCGCCAGAGGTATTAAGCAGGTCCTCGAGGATGGGAAGCATTATATCGGGTACCGGGACGGATCTGTTATGTCCTTTTTCGGTCTTACTTCCGCCGTGAAGGCAGCCGTTATAGTAGTCTGTTTTTTTCATCGAGAGCAGCTCATCCAGGCGCAGCCCGGTATGGCACAGGAGGAGTATTGCTCCTGCCGTTCTGTCGCGGGTTTGGTTATAATGCTCGAAGATCAAACGGAGCTCGTTTTCCGCGAAGGGTTCGCGCGGTGTGGATTCTGTGGCGTTGATCTCGACGAAGGCGGCGTAATTTTTGGAAATTATATCGTTCTGCATCGCCCATTGGCAGAGCTGAGAGGCGAGCTGTTTTATTTTTTCGCAGGACGACCGAGAAAGCCCTTTTTCTGCCGCAGAATCGACGAGGCTTTGAAAGTGGTATGCTTTTACGTCTGCCATCTTTAGCCGTCTTATATCCTCGTCAAAATGGCTCCAGGCGGTATTATAGTTCTGCACGCCGCTCCGACTGAGCTGGGTATAGTGTTTTTCCATCCAAAGATCACGGACCTCTGAGACAGTAATGTTATAAAACTGTGGAAGTCCTCCGTTATTTACGACCTTTTCGAGTGCGAGGAGGGCATCTGTTTTGCGCTCGAAGCAACCGATGACGACCGTCTTGGGGGCGCCTTTTGAGTCTCTGACCGTCATCCTGGCGCACCATGGCTTTGAACGTCTGCCCGAAAGCTTTGTGACGTTGCCCATGCCGTTAGCGCGTTTGAGGGTTTTGGGGCGCGGTATTTCGACCAGGCGTTTTCCGCAATGGCGGCAGAAGGAGCTATCGTCTTCTATTTCTTTCTTGCACTTTTTACAGATCAAGGCACATCTCTCCTTTCCGGTGAACGTTCCTTCATATAATATCTATGGGTTTCGAGGATTTCTTCCTGGTATCCGAGCTTGAGCTTCAGGATGTCTATTTCGGCGGTGAGAGAACAGATCTCGGCGCGGAGGGCGGCATTATCGGTGTTTGCCGCCGCCAGCTCGGCGCGGAGGAGTTCGATCTCGACGTTTTTCTTATCATTTTCTTCCTGCAGCTCCACGAGGGGTTTTCCGCCGAGGACTGTTTCTGTTTCAAAAAACAGATCAAGAGCCGACAGGCCGACGGCCGCGCCGACGGCGAGGACGTCATCTACGCAGGGGTTTTTCGCCTCTCCCGACAGCATACGGGAGATCGCCTTTTCGTGGATATGCGTTATATCGGAAATTGTCTTTGTTCTTATATTTTTGGCCTTTTTGGCTTCATTGATTTTGTCACGCCACATATATTTTGTCCTTTCGTGCAAAAAAGTGTCGGTAAGTAAGACGGAAAGAGGGTGGGGGAGTTCGTAACGGGGCGAATTATTGTACACGCCCGGGACGGAACTGTGCGTTGAAATTCTTTCGGTTTAGTGGTATGATATATTCACACCGAGGTAGCACCTCGGCGAATTAAAAAGGAGCGGCTTGCCGGGCGAGCCTACAAAGAAAATGGAAGAGATCGAGAGCAGAGAAGAGCTTGAGGAGGTTATAACCTTCGACGTGGTGTTTACGGGTATGACAGAGGAGGATTTTGAG
Organism: Eubacteriales bacterium; assembly: GCA_045636445.1. GTDB lineage: Bacteria > Bacillota > Clostridia > Oscillospirales > CAG-272 > UBA1740. The sequence continues at coordinate 29,127 of JAZTXO010000044.1, forward strand.
TTTTTACGTCAGCTCGCCGAGAAGAAAAAGAAACAAAAGTGTTAATATTGGGGCAAAAGACCGCCAAAAGGGCGGTCTTTTTTTGCGGAAATATTACAACAAAATTATCCTTTTTTAATTTCAGATTTAATAAGGTTTAATAACTCATCGTCTGTCATATATGGTTTATTGTGTATACACTTTTTAAAATTCAAAAGTATTTTTTCATATAATTCATCATAATAGGTTATACCAAGTCCCTTTTTTATTTTCTTAAGGCTTGAAATATCGAACCAAATATAATCAGAAAATTCTGGAGGTTTATCATTTTTATCGGGTGCGGCGTTTTGGACAAAATTATAATGATCAATGGCTTGTTTATACTGCAATGGAGATTCATAGTTTGCTTGATAGTAATTACTTTCAGTCCAGCAAAGTAGAGCAATTTCAAAGTCTCTGTTTTCTTCGATAAGAAAGTCGTACATCAGACTTTTAATAGCAATATAACGGGAATAATTTCCTTTTCCCATTAAAATCATGGCCTCGTTTAAATCTTCATGCAATTTACCCCAAATCCTATCTCGCCACATATTTTTTGTATGATAGTCTTTTAACAGAGCATTCATGCTCCAAATATCCAATCCATAAGCTTGTTTATGCTTGTGAAAATATGGAACATATCCATTATCTTTCAACTCTGCCTCTCCGAGCACCGTTGGTTTTAATCCTCTGATTGATATTTTTTTGAAAAGACTTTCTTCGCTAACATTTTGAGCAATTCGAGAAATAAGATCGGATTTTTTTCCGGTTTGAGGCAAATTGAATTCTTTCAATATATCTTTAAGCTCAGGTATTTTTAAGAGAGAAAGAGTTTCGGCGGCGGTTTTTGCTTCTATATATCCTCGTTCGATAAGAGAGGTTAAAAGACTCTTGGGTGATTTTGTGCCGTACTCGTAAATCCAAAATTGAGGAAAGTTTTCTTGATCTGCAGTATACATATCCGACAAATGGATCATTAATATTTCATTAATCTTTAATCCACGTTCGCTTGGATAAGATTTTTGCAAGCATTGATAGCTTGATTCCATTTTCATTTTGCCAAAGGCTTCCCGGGATTCTAAAATTTCTCTGCTTTCTTTTACGGCTTTGGGCTTAGATGTATCAGGGGAATGCGAAAATAAACTACAAAAAAGTTTTTTTATAAATCCCATATCATTTGCCTTCCTTTAACTTTTTAGCCGTAAGGTAGTCGGCGTATTTGATGAGCTCTTCGAGGTCGGCGGGGTCGAGCTCGCTTGCCAGGGCGAGGAGGGCGCGTTTATTTTCGCTATCGGGGGATTCGAGGGGGATCTCCTTGCCGGTGATGTTCTTTATGAGCTTTGTGACGAGACCGACAACGCGGACGCGGTTCTTTTCCTCTTTATTAAAGCGCATGGGCTTATAGAGGGGATTTATGGAGCGAAGCTCGAGCCAATTCTCGCCGTAGAGCAGCCCTTTTACAAGCCCCTCGTCGCCATCCAGGAGGACCACGGCGATCTTACCGCTATCAACCGTTGGCTGCTTATGGACCTGGACGATGTCTCCGTTCTCGATCTTGGGTGCCATACTGTCGCCGGCGACTCTGATACAGATGGTGTCACGGGCTTCGGTGGGGTCCTTGAAGTAGAGGGGGATATAATCGACGATCTCATCCATTGCCAAGGCACCAAAGCCTGCGGAGACCTTTTCATAAAGTGGGACCATGTGGACGTCAGAGGAGTCGAGCTCGTTTGTAATTGCCGGTTCGGGAGAATCGGCGAGAAGGGCATCGACGGTGACGCCGAAATAGTCGGCGATTTTTTGAAGGGTACTATCTTGAGGTGTAGCACCGTTTTTCCAATTTGTAATAGCCCCGGATGATATGCCAATTTCTTTGGCAATCTTGTTAGGAGATTTTTCTTTGCTTGAACATAATTTTAAAAAATTTTTCCAAAACATTTTTGTTTTCCTTTCCACAAATCTCACAAATCTCACGATAATTTTTTGTGCAGTTATACAAAAATGAGATAATTGAGAAAACCTTGTTGACAAAATGAGATTTGTGAGATATAATATATTCGTACCGAGGTTGTTAAGCCAAGTATAGCACAAAAAAATAAATTTGTCAATAGTACGGTACGAAAACGCGAAACAAAAGGAGGAAACAAAAACAATGGAAAGACAGGAGATCACAAGAGCACTCAGATGTTTTGGAGAGAGAAGCCACAACGTTGATATTCGCCGCAGAGGTGAGAGAGCTATTGTATACGTTAATAAGGAATATTTCGGCGTTTACGACTTTGACAAACACACATTCATTGATTAAGGAGAAAGGAGACAAAGATGTTTCAGAGAGAGAAGTTTAAGGATTATATGAAGGACAACGGCATTTCATACACCGAGATGGGACGCAGGCTTGGTGTGACCGAGGCGTTTATCCGTCACGTGGTGAACGGGGTCAAGCAACCCAGCCTTGCCATGGCGGGGGAAATCTCGGACATTATGGGATGCGCCATTGACGATCTCGTTGAGAGAGAGGCGCAGTGATGTACGGATGTAAAAAGAGTACAGAGTTTTATAAGAAGGTAATGTATGCACTGATCGACGCCAAAAAGAAGGAAAAGGACCTTGTGGCGGCGGTGAACGATCTGCGGATGCTGAGGGGTATGCCGAGAGTTTCTTATCAGTACGTTAACAATATGATAAGGGGCGAGAAGAATCCGTCCAAAGAGCTTTTGGATGCTATCGAAAATTTGTGCGGCGTTAAGATTGCCGCGAAAGAAAATTAAGGAGGGGAAAGATGAGGGATAGGGATTGCTGCGCAACGATCACGCCGGACGAGGCGTCTAAGATCATGTGCGCGTGTGGGATCCGTCTTGACACGGTGACGGTGAGGGACGGGATCGAGCAGGGGGTTTATCCCTTTGGGGTATGTATTGCGCAAGGCAAGAGGAATTTTCAAATTTACAAAAAGCCGTTTGCCGAGTGGATATTCAGCCAGACGGGGGTTGTGTTGAACTTTTCCCCGGTGGTTCCGGATCCCGAGGAGCTTGAGCGGCTTATAAACTAAGGAAGGGGCAAGCTTATGCAGGATAAGGAGATAACCTATAGGAACATAGGAGCTGTTCCGGGCAGGGGTAACGCTTACATTATTATTGAGGCCTATGGTGGTATTGACGTGAACAAGTACAAGGCGTATTATGATGATTTTACCGGATTTTTTACGCTTTATCCTTTTGAGTGTCTTTACAGAGGGCTTTTGAAGATGGACAAGAAGCGCGTGCATTGTCGCAACGTTGTGAAGGATCATTGAGAAAGGAGTGAGCAAAGTGAAAAAGATAAAGCTTAAGGAGTGTCCTTTCTGCGGCAGCGAGGCGGAGATCGTGCCATGCGCCGGGCTTCTTCGGGCGGTAAGGGTACGGTGCACGAGGTGCAAGTGTTCGACGCCTCCGGTGGGAGTTGTTACAGAAGGCGAAGAGGTCACTAAGCTGGCGGACGTAGGAGCGGCAGAGGTCTGGAACGCGAGATATGCCGGGGATAAGATCAATCAAATATAAAAAACAAAAGGAGTAAGAAAAAATGAGGTGTAACGAAAAAATCAGACGCGCTATGGGCGCGGCAGGCTTGAAACAGTACGAGGTGGCGGAGGCACTTGGAATGCTTGAAAGTAGCTTCTCACGCAAACTGCGCGACGAGCTCCCGGAGGATGAACAGAAGCGCATTCTTGACGTTATTAAAGGCTTGAGTTTAGCGATAGATCCAGAACTTGAAGACGGTTTCCTCGTTAATTATGAATGGTTAGCTGCGTTAAAGAGTTTGCCCGGCGAAGAATTTAAGAAATTGTTAGAGGCAGCAATGGATTTTGAACAAGAAGGAAAACCGTTTCCCCACTTTGAAGACGAGAGAACTTATGCTATGGCTTTGTTTTTTGAACCAGTTATACAACGAAGACGTGACAACAAGGAAATTTAAGCCGAAATAGCAAAAGGGGATAAAATAAGTCAAATATAAATAAAAAGGAGCAAGGATATGGAAAAAACAACTATCAAAGTAAAGATCACGTTTATTGAGCCTATTTTGGGCACGAGCCCCGCAAACGGGGACGTTTACAGAGAGTACATTGGGTCCAAGGCGCCCGATGCTACAACTATTGAGGACGAAGTTGAAGCTCTCGGAGCCGAGGCGGTAGCCGAAAAGGGAATGACGGTATTTCCGAGAAATTCCGAGGGGAAACCTTTTATTTACGACTATCAGATCAAGGGATTTTTTAAGGACACGTGCGGAGGTCTTCGCAAGGTCAAGGGGAGCGCATCGGAGAAGATCAAGGCTTACAAGAAAGAGATTGACAAGCTCATATTTCCCAGACCGCGTGAGATCGTTTTTGAGGACTACGGAGAGATCGGTGAATGTCAGAGACCGATCCGAGCGCAGACGGCGCAGGGTGAGAGAGTATCGCTTGCTATGTCGGAGGAGATCCGTGCGGGAGCGACCATAACGTTTTCCATTGACTGTCTGACTCCCGATCTTGCAGCAGCTGTTCGCGAGTGGCTTGACTACGGTGAGCTTTCGGGCATCGGTCAGTGGAGAAACAGCGGCAAGGGACGTTTTCTTTGGACCGAGATCGAATAAGCGAGGGCGGAGCTGGGCCAAGTGATGCAAAGCAAAGGAATAGCATTGTATAGGACGCGAAGAATAGACAAGCCACGGTGAAGCAGGGCGTTGCGTGGAAACGCGAGGGAATGGCGATGAGTCGAGTCGACACGCGAGGATATGCAAAGGCATTGATTGAACAGCATAGCCAAGGCACAGTTTGGATATGAATGGTATGCAAAGGAATAGCGCAGTACTGTTGTGATCCGCGGAGCAAGGAACAGCAAAGGAATGGCGGCGCACAGACATGACACGAGAAGCAAAGGAGAAGCGTAGAGTGGAGCAGAGCCGACTTGAATAGCAAAGGAAAGGCGTGGACAGGATATGCCGGGAAAAGCAAAGGAATTGAATAGAATAGCTGAGAGCGGTCAAGAAAAAGCAGAGGACTACTGGCCTCTGCTGAATGAAAAAAAGTGCCGCGGGTGCGGCAAGGTAATATTCGTTACACCCGATTGGGTGTTTAAGAAGACCTACGGCGAACATATCGAATATTTCTGCAAGTACACGTGCAAGAAGCACTTTGAAGAAAAACAAATCGACAAGAGACGTGCTTATATGAGAGTTAAGTAAGAAGGGAGGCGACAGAGATGATTGAAGCTATAGTAGGACTTCTGATAGGGTCTTTAGTGACTTTTGCGGCGGCGATGTTCATACATAACGTTGCAGAAGAGGGCAGGGACGAAGGAATCGTGGCAAAAAAAGAGGACCGCGACGAATAAAGGAGCGATCGTCGCGGTCAGGGATGCAAGGATAAGGAGTTCTTGCTAAGGATATTATATCACGTAGTTTGCCAAAAATCAAGGAAAATTTCAAAAGAATTAAAAAGTTTTATAGATTTACGAAAAAAAGGATAAGGAGAACTAAAAATGTTAGAGGAAAGAAATCTGGAGACGGTGCTTGATGCGCTCGCCGACAAGATACGAGAATTGAAGGTCGATCTCAGAATCAAAGAAATGGATATTTGCCGACTTAAGGATCGAAACAAGGAGCTTGAGATCGAGAACGCGGAGCTGTATAAGCTTTTAGCAGAGAGGAACACAAAAAATGATACGGATTGAAAACCGATGCTGTGACTGTGCTGTCCCCGGATATCCGTGCAGAGGGACAAGCTGTCCTTTGAGGCGCGCGGAGGTCCATTATTGCAACCGCTGCGGAGATGAGCTGGAAGACGTTCACTTTCATCAAGGAGTGGAGCTTTGCGACGTATGCCGCGACGATATTGAGGGATAGGTAAGATAATTTGTGAAAAATTTTATAAATAAAAAGGAGTTTTTGTTATGAATGACAACGTAATGGTAAGAGGCAATGTAAATGCCATGGTATCAACAGAGGAGAGCAAGAAGATAGCCGAGATCCAGGGAAAAATGATCCTGGCGAGGCGTTTTCCACGCGACGTTTCCTTTTGCGAGCAGATGATTGCTCATGAGTGCGCGAATATCGATCTTGCCGAAAAGGCAATTTACGAGTTCCCGCGCGGAGATTCGGTTGTAAGAGGCGCGAGCATTCGCCTTGTGGAGTGTGTAGCTCGTCACTGGGGGAACATTTCTTCGGGAGTCGAGGAGCTTTCGAGCGATGCCGACGGTGCCACCGTTCGCGCGTATTGCTGGGATCTTGAGACAAACTTTTCGGACGAGAAGATATTCGACGTGGCGTACACAAGGACTACAAAGAACGGTAACTATCCTCTGAAGGACCCCCGCGACAGATATGAAAAGATGGCGAACGAGGGCGCTCGCCGCAAGAGGGCTTGCATCCAGGCTGTTATTCCTCAATTTGTGATAGATAAGGCAATGGCTATCTGTCAGAAGACATTGGAGGATCACGCGCAAGGCGAGGCACCCGAGGAGACGCTTGCAAAGATGTTGGCGGCTTTTAAGGCAATAGCCGACTGGATCGGCGAGGCAGAGCTTGCGGCGGTCTGCGGCAAGGATTTTGACAAGCTGGGCACGCGTGACATTGTAAAGCTCAGAAATCTTTACAACGCTATCAAGGACGGCTTCGTGAAGCCCGAGGCGGCGTTTAAGAAGGAAGTTCAGGATGCACCTGTTACCGAGAAGGAGCAGGGCGATCTTGACAGGCTTAACGGGATGATAGGAAAGGCGGCGCAGAATGGAACTGACGCGTGAAAATTACTACACGCCGGAGGCTAACCGTGAATTTATGTCATGCTCGCAGTATCAGAGCTTTCTGAAATGCGAGGCGGCCGCAATGGCAGAGCTTGAGGGAAGGTACAAGCCTTCGGACACCGAGGCTTTGATAGTTGGAAACTACTTTCACACGGCTATGGAGTCGGAAGAGGCTCATAAAGAGTTCTGCGAGGCGCACTTTGATGACATTTACAAAGTATCGGTCAGTAAAAAGACGGGAGAATGTGTTATAAAAGGAAAGTACGCGCCTTACGAAAAGGCAGATCAGATGTTGGCGACCTGTTTTTCCGATCCCGTTATAAAGCAGTTGATCGATATGCCGGGAGAGAACGAGGTAATTATGACGGGCAAGCTGTTCGGCTTGCCCTGGAGGATAAGGCTTGACAAGTATGTGACGGACAGCCGTTTGATCATTGACTGGAAGACCTGCGCTGATATAAACAAGACAGAATACAACCCTATCCTGGGGGAGAGAGAGTCTTTTGTGGAGGCTATGGGATACATGATGAGAGCGGCGGTATACACCGAAATCGAACGGCAATTTACCGGCAAGTCGAGTGACGCTGATTTTGTCATTGTGGCGGTTTCCAAACAGGACCCGCCCGACAAGGCGGCTCTTCTGCTCAATCACCGTCAGAGGTATGATTACGAGCTTGAGCAGGTGCGTAAGAACATGGATCAGATCATCAAGGTCAAGAGCAAGATGGTCAAGCCTCGCAGGTGCGGTATGTGCGAATATTGCAGATCTACGAAAGTGCTCAAAAAGATAGTGCCTTATTACGTTCTCAATCCTAAATTCAGAGAAGAACGCGAGGAGGAATACGATGAAGCCTTTGATCTGGAAGACGCACAAGCGCAGGGAGGAGTTTGAGGTTTGCCCCCATTGCGGGGCGTCCCTTCGGTGGATCTATAACGGTGACGTTTGGATCCCATGCGATAAGGAACCGGCACTATTTATGATGCATCCGGAAGGAAGGAGCGTAGTGGTATACAAAAAGCAGATTTACGAACACTGCTTGATTTATCGTAAGAATGACAGACGTTTTAGCGGTGTACCACTTCAAGGTAATATACCGCACTATTATACATGTTCGGTGCTTAAAGAAGCACGCAAGGCATTTGCGAAAGACGTTGGTGTTTAATGACAAAAATTAAAAAAGGAGCAAAAACGATGGCATATAAAGGTTTTAACAAGGATATGACTTGCCGTGGATTTCAGTTTGAAGAGGGAAAGGAATACAAGCATGAAGGAACGGTAAAGGCCTGCGAGAAAGGTTTTCACGCTTGCGAGGACCCGATTGACTGTTTCAAATATTACCCGCCCGCTTCGAGCGTATATCATGAGGTTGAGCAGGATGGGCACGTATTCAAAGGCGAAGACGATACGAAGGTGGCATCTTCTGTAATAAGGATTGGTGCGAGGCTCGATGTGCTTGGTATTGCGAAAGCCCATTTTGAATATGTAAAGAGGCGTACAAATTTTGAGAATACAGATCCGAATCAGGCGACGGCTGGAGATAGTGGCGCGGCGACGGCTGGAGATAGTGGCGCGGCGACGGCTGGATATCGTGGCGCGGCGACGGCTGGAAACTTTGGCGCGGCGACGGCTGGATATCGTGGCGCGGCGACGGCTGGAGATAGTGGCGCGGCGACGGCTGGAAACTTTGGCGCGGCGACGGCTGGATATAGTGGCGCGGCGACGGCTGGATATAGTGGCGCGGCGACGGCTGGAAACTTTGGCGCGGCGACGGCTGGATATAGTGGCGCGGCGACGGCTGGATATAGTGGCGCGGCGACGGCTG
>JAZTXO010000045.1:0-2866 GCA_045636445.1 Eubacteriales bacterium
TGCAAAGAAAAAATTTGATATAATGTAAAAAAAGATTTTTTCACGAGGCTAAAATGGAAGAAAGAAACGAAAAAATAGATATATCTCCAAGTGTAAAAATACCCGTTTCGAAGAAATTTGAAAATTTCTGGTATTATTATAAATGGCACACTATAATCGGAATTTCCCTTGCTATTGTACTTATCGTTCTGGTGGTTCAGCTTTTCACAAAGCCGAGCTACGATGTAAATATCGTTTATGCGGGTGAAAAATCCATCTCCACATCCTCTGCAACCGGTGACGGTATTACCGAATTGAGTCTTATTACAAAAGCTATCGAATCGGTTGCAAAGGACTATAATGATGACGGAAAAGTAAGGTTTAGTTTACGAAATCTACACATTTTGAGTGTTACCGAGCTTAATGAAATTAAAGACCACAATCAAAAAATTTCCCTTGAATCATCTACGCAAAACGCAAGGCAGGAGCTTCGAGACATTTTCTACAACGACAATTTTGTCTTTCTTCTTTCGGATGACGTGTTCAAGGAATACGACGCTTCGGGCGAGAATAGCGTTTTTGTAAACATTTCGGAGTATTGTTTGGACGGTGCATCATACGACTTTGCTTCCGAAAGAGGAATTTATATTTCTTCTCTTCCGATTTACGAAAGCTCCGACCTTTCACTGCTTCCACCGGACACAGTCCTTTGCTTAAGGCTACCCGGAGTGTTCCGCGGAAGAGGCTCTGACGAAGCGTATAAAGCCGCAGAGGAGCTTGTAAGATCGCTTCTTGCCTTTGAAAATTAAATTTTCATTTTTGAGAAAACCCTGCAAATCCGCTTGGTTTTCTCTTTTTTTCATCTTTTTTCACTCCAATTCATTATTTTTTAATAAAAATGGAGAAATACTATCGACAAATCAAAAAAGCTGTGCTATAATATTATATTATTTTAGCACATCCCTATAAAGGAGCAAAAAAATGCCTATCACCGACTTTCTTGAACGAAATGCAAAAATCTATCCTAACGATACGGCACTCGTTGAGATAAATCCCGAAAAGCAGCCCGATAAGAGCGTTACCTGGCGTGAATACAACCTTATTGAAACGGCTTCGGAATCGGATAAATACCGCAGGGAGATTACCTGGCGTGATTTTGATATAAAAGCAAACAGATTCGCTAATCTTCTTTTCACACGAGGTGTAAAAAAGGGCGATAAGATTGCAATTCTTTTGATGAACTGCCTTGAATGGCTTCCTATTTATTTCGGAATTCTTAAGACCGGTGCTATCGTTGTTCCGATGAACTACCGTTATTCATCGGATGAAATAAAATACTGTCTCGACCTTGCTGACGTTCGTATGCTTGTTTTCGGGCCGGAGTTTATCGACCGTATAAATGCTATAAGCGGTGATATTCCCGCGGTTGACAATCTCTTCTTCGTTGGAAAGAAAGAAGAAACCCCTGCATATGCGGATAATTATGCGGAAATGACATATTACTGCTCTTCTACCGTTCCGCCCGTCGAGCTTTCCGACGAGGATGACGGAGCAATATACTTCTCCTCGGGCACAACCGGTTTCCCTAAAGCGATTTTACATAGGCACAAGGCTCTCGTTGCGGCATGTAAGGTTGAACAGAACCACCACTCGCAAACAAAAGACGACGTTTTCCTCTGCATTCCTCCCCTTTACCATACGGGTGCGAAAATGCATTGGTTCGGTTCTCTTGTTGCCGGCGGAAAAGCCGTTCTCCTTCGCGGTGTTAAACCCGAATGGGTAATTGAGACCGTTTCAAGCGAAAAGGCTACCATTGTCTGGCTTCTTGTTCCGTGGATTCAGGATATTCTCGATTCTATTGACAGAGGAGATATTAACCTTTCCGAGCAGACGCTTTCTCAATGGCGTCTTACCCACGCAGGAGCACAGCCTGTTCCTCCCTCTCTTATAAAGAGATGGAAGAGCGTTTTTGCTCACCACGAGTATGATACAAACTACGGTCTTTCCGAATCAATAGGCCCGGGATGCGTTCATTTGGGAGTTGAAAACATTAACAAGGTTGGAGCAATCGGCAAGGCGGGTTACGGCTGGAAAACCGCAATTATTGACGAAAATCAAAATCCCGTAAAGCCCGGTGAGGTTGGAGAACTTGCTGTGTTTGGCGACGGAGTTATGAAATGCTATTATAAAAATCCGGAGGCTACTGCCGAGATACTTAAAGACGGCTGGCTTCTTACCGGAGACATGGCAAAAGAAGACGAGGACGGATTTATTTACCTTGTTGACCGTAAGAAGGACGTAATTATTTCCGGTGGTGAAAACCTTTACCCCGTACAGATCGAGGATCACTTAAGATCCAATTCGAAGATCAAGGACGTTGCCGTTATCGGTCTTCCCGACAAGCGTCTTGGCGAAATTGCAGCGGCAATCATTGAGCTTAAGGAAGGCGAAAACGCTACCGAAGAGGAAATCAACGACTTCTGCCTTTCTCTTCCTAAATATAAGCGTCCGAGAAAGATAATATTTGCAAAAGTACCGAGAAATCCCACCGGTAAAATAGAAAAGCCAAAGCTTCGCGAAATCTATTGCGGAGGAAGCCTTGTTGAGGCTCAAATAAGCGGCTAAAAGAAATTCAGGAGAAAATACAATGAAAAAATTAATGCTTGGAAATGAGGCGACGGCTCGCGGCTTCTACGAAGCAGGCTGTAAGGTAGTATCAAGCTATCCCGGCACTCCCTCTACCGAAATAACAGAATATGCTGCAAAATACGATGAAGTATATTGCGAATGGGCACCTAATGAAAAGGTTGCTCTAAGTCGGATCGTAGCCATGTCGTTCTGTGAGCCAAGGAGTTGACACTTCATGTTGTCTTCCTAAGACCGCTTG
>JAZTXO010000046.1:0-4749 GCA_045636445.1 Eubacteriales bacterium
GACCATTCTGGCGGTCTGTCCGCTGATAGAATTCACAACGATGCATTTTGCCGAAACGTCGGTTGCCATAGCACAGGTGGCGTGAGAAACAGCATCGGCATTATTTCTAATCTTAAACTCGGTCGTTCTGAACCATTCGCCATAATCAATGCCCCGCTCGGTAAATTCAGCAATATCGGACATAAAGCGTACCGCTTCAACGGGATGCTTTCCTGCTGCAGTCTCACCTGATAGCATAATAGCGGAAGAGCCGTCATATACAGCATTTGCAACGTCCGAAATTTCTGCTCTGGTGGGCCTTGGATTATTTATCATAGACTCAAGCATCTCGGTTGCCGTAATGACACGCTTTCCAAGAAGACGGCATTTTTTAATCAAGTATTTTTGTACCGCAGGAACTTCAACGAATGGAATTTCAACGCCGAGGTCACCTCTTGCTACCATAATTCCATCAGCAATCTTGCAAATTTCTTCGATGTTTCCAACTCCCGCACGGTTTTCTATTTTAGCGATTATGTCAATATCAAAGCCGCCGTTTGCATCAAGAAAATCACGCACGGCACGAATATCTGCCTCGCAGGAAATGAAGGACGCCGCAACGAAGTCTATGCCGTTTTCTATGCCGAAAAGTAAATCAGACTTGTCATTTTCCGACAAATATTCTTGAGAAAGAGTCTTCCCGGGGAAGTTCATACTCTTTTTATCCGATATAATTCCTCCGGCAATAACACGGCATTTTACATCTTTTCCGTTAACCGATATAACCTCAAAAATTACCAGTCCGTTGTTGACGAGTATGCGGTCCCCTACGTTCAGCTCCTCTGCGAGATGCTTGTAGCTAACCGATACTCCGGTTTCGTCACCTATGATTTCCTCGGTAGTAAAAGTGAATTCAGAGCCGTCTTCTACTGTGACGCTATTATTCTTAAACGTACCTATTCTGTATTCGGGCCCCTTGGTGTCGAGCATTATTGAGATGGGAAGTCCGAGCTTTTCTCTGACCCTTGTGATTAGCTCAATTTTTTCCTTGTGATCCTCGTGAGTTCCGTGAGAAAAATTGAGCCTCGCAACGTTCATTCCCGCACGGCACATTCTCGTGACGACCTCCTCGTTTCCGGATGCCGGTCCTATCGTGCAAATTATTTTGGTTTTACGCATTTTTTATCCTACCGTTATTAAATAATGTATTTGTTTAGTATATATTCTGCAATATTATCTTCAAAGTGGCAGATAACCTCGTCTGCGGCTTCCTTAAGTTCGGGAAAGGCGTTTTCCGTCGCAAGAGCAAGCCCTGCGGCAAGAAGCATAGGCTTGTCGTTTGTGCTGTCGCCCACTGCTATTGTGTCCTCAATATCGATGCCGAGATGCTCTGAAAGCCTGCGAAGCGCATTACCTTTTCCCGATTTTTCATAGAAAATCTCAATGTTGAAGGCGCAGGAGGAGACAACCTTGTAGTCTCCCATATCAAGAATGCGGCGGGAGCAGTCATCCAGCTCCTTTTGACTATGAAAGAACACCGTGACCATCTCGAGATTGCCGGTTTTAACGGCAAATTCGGGCGTTGAATCAACTCTTATACCGGTTTTTTCAATGAACCCCGAATAATAGGAATTTATATTAAAATAATCATAGTTTTTTTCTTCTAAAAGATGCCCGTCAACGTGCATATATCCGTTACAGTGCGCAAAAATTGTGACGTCGTATTTCTTTAATTCGGAGAACATTTTTTCGGCAATATCCATGGGCATAAATTGCGTAATTATATTCTTTTTTTCCTTCTTGTCGTAGATTACGGCTCCGTTTGAAGAAATCATATATCGTATATTGTTGCATTCCACAACGTCACGGGGAAGGCCTGAATGCGCCCGTCCCGACGAAGCGACAAAAGCGACGCCCCGCCTTGTCATTTCTTTGATAGCCCTTTTGTTTTCTTCGCTTACGGTCATATCTCTGCACAGAAGCGTGCCGTCAAGATCGCTGCACACTAATTTGTACTTACTCATTACCGTTTCTCCTTGAATTTTCGTTACGTATTTATATCGAAAGCTCGCGAAGCCGTTTTTTATTAACCAGCCTTATTCCCTCGCTTCTTGAAGATGTGACTAAACCTTCAGCGGAAAAATATTTAAGCATTCTGGAAACGACCTCACGCGCAGAGCCCATATATTTTGCAATCTGTTCGTGAGTGAGCTTTATTGTGTCGGATGAGCACTTCGCACTCTCATCGAGAAGAAAAATAGCAAGTCTTTTGTCCATGCTCATAAATAGTATTTGCTGCATAACCCACATTACCTCGGAAAACCGTGACAGGGCTGTTTCCAGAGCGAATATCTTAGCTTCCGGCATACGGTTTGAGAGATTTTCATAGGCGCACCCTCCCACTATTACACAGTCACAGTCCTCCTCTGCGTCAATGAAAACGTCAAAGGTAACGGTTTCGAGAACGCAGGATGCGGAAAGAATACAAAGCTCGCCGGGGAACAGTCTGTATAGCGTGACTTCCTTTCCCTCGTCGGATAAAACGTAAACACGAAGCACGCCGCGGTTTATGAGTATGATTCCCGTGCAACGGTCTCCGTTATGTATATTTTCGCCTCGTTTAAAGAAAAATTTTTGCGAGGAATTAATAAATGATTCCTTCTCAAGCTCCGAAAGCTTGTCCCAAAAGGGAAAGGTTTTTTTAAAAAGCTCAATGGTTTCCTGCATTTTTCTTCTCCTTATTGAATATAAATATCTTAACACCTTTTTTAAAATATGTCAACATTAAATTTATTCGTGACTAAGTCACGGAAAAGAGAAAAAATAATTGATATAATCTAATCACAACAAACAATTTTGGAGGATTTGAATATGTCTGATAAAAAATATTATATTTGCGAGCGTTGCGGTAATCTTGTGGAAAAAATTCATTCATCGGGGGTTTCGATGGTTTGCTGCGGTCAGAAAATGACCGAGTTGGTTCCCGGTGTCGTTGATGCGAGTCACGAAAAGCATATTCCCGTGGTAAATATTGAAGGTGACAAGGTGACAATTACCGTCGGATCGGTGGTTCACCCTATGAGCGAGGAGCATAGCATACTTTGGGTAAGCCTTGAAACCGACAAGGGAATGCACAGGGTAAATCTTTCGGCGGGTGATGCGCCCACAGCTTCACTTGTTGTTCCCGGAGAAAAGCCCGTGGCTGTTTATGCATACTGTAATCTTCACGGACTCTGGAAAACCGAGATATAAAGCCGTCAAAGGGCAGCTCAATCTTCTGAGCTGCCCTTTTGCGCAAAATGAGGGCTGCTTTTTATTTTTTCGCCGTTGTATCGCAGATTATTTTCATACTTTTTACTTGTTTCTCTTGCGTATTTTTTTGTTTTATGATAAAATGGAAAAAAACTGTGGAGAGAAAAATGAAAAGAATTAGATTTTCAAAAAAGCAAATAGCCGTCGGTGCGGTCTTAGCATTGCTTTCAGTTGCGGTAATAACGCTTTCGGTGTTGCTTTTGACGTCGCTTTCGGGTGATTCTGAAGCGGAAAAAAGCTATTACGATATAAAATGTGAATCATTTGGAGTGCAGAATGCAAATTTATCTTATGGGCAGATAGTTTTTGTAGGAGACTCTATAACCGATCTATATAAGCTCGACAGCTATTATTCGGACCTGCCCCTTGCTGTGTACAACAGAGGTATTGGGGGTGACACGACCGAGGGCGTGCTTCGCCGCCTTGACGTGTCGGTTTTTGATATTGAACCGTCGTGTGTGGTTCTTATGATCGGCACCAATGATGTTGACGGAGGAGTGGAAAACTCAAAAATAGCAGAAAATTATCGGGAAATAGTGGGAAAAATTTACAGGGAGCTTCCTTCTGTTGAGCTTTATTGCGTATCGGTGATACCGCAAAACGAGGTGCTTGAAACCTACACTACGCTAAACATAGAAGAAAATACAGAAAAAATACTGCTTTTGAATGAGGAAATCAAAAAGATATCGACAGAATACGGAGCTATATACGTAGATCTTTTCTCTCGGCTTGCCGATTCAGAAAACAAGCTTATCAAAGAGTACAGCGATGACGGATTGCATTTGAATTCTGCAGGCTTTGAAGTGTGGACAGCGACCTTAAAGCCTTATTTTGAGGAAAAATAAAAGCTATTGTTTATGTTATTATTAACATTTTTACGATATTATTGACTTTAACTCAAAAATATTTTATAATGTAGGAAAACGAAGCTTGTGAGGTTTTTTGATGGATGATTTTGAACGCTACGGCGACTATAACGAAATAGACGAGTCGCCCCGAAAGAGCATTTCCTTGCTCGTTATAAAAATCGTTGCCACGGTAATATGCGCGGTGGTGCTTGGGCTTATTATTTTCAGAGTGTTTCTTTTCAACAATGCTCCGATGACTATGAAGAAGATTTATTTTACCGAAAATCTAACAGCGTATTACAATGAGCAAAACGGGAATATCGGCGCTTTGACTCAACGGCTTCGTGCGCCTTACGATGATGCAGAGCTCGGCAATTTCTTCTGTGACCATCTTATAGTAATTCCGGGGTGCGGTGAGCTTCAGGTGAGCTTTAGATACAATAAATCCGTAGCATCAAATTTATATGAGGAATATGGATTTGAAGGCTTTGACCCTATGAATGAGGAGCAGTTCAGTTTCCGCCTTTGGAGAGACGGAAAATTTGAGTTGGATTCCGGGTGTGAGATAGGTGAGCTTCGAGTATCTATGTGGGAGAGCTACTCGATGTAC
>JAZTXO010000047.1:0-37007 GCA_045636445.1 Eubacteriales bacterium
GAGCTTAAGGCAGCAATGCAGTATATGTCCCAGAGTTTCAGAATTAAAGATCCTGAAATAAAGGATCTCTTCCTTGACATTGCGGCAGAGGAGCTGGGACACATGGAAATGGTGGCGCAGACAATAAATCTCTTAAACGGCCATGATGTAGATGCAACAAAAGTGCAGGCAGGGGAGGTGCAGACTCACGTTCTCCTTGGACTCAATCCCGGACTTATAAATTCTTCAGGCTACTCATGGACGGGCGATTACGTCACCGTGACAGGCGATCTGTGTGCCGACCTGCTTTCAAACATTGCATCCGAGCAAAGGGCAAAGGTCGTGTATGAATATCTCTATCGACAGATCGAGGATAAAAAGGTAAGGGAAACTATCGACTTCCTATTAAACCGCGAAGAAGCTCATAACCAGATGTTCCGTGATGCCTTCAATAAGGTACAGGAAACGGGTTCAAACCGCGACTTTGGCACAACAAAAGCGGCAAAAATGTACTTCTCGCTCTCAAACCCGGGACCCAACACTTTCGCCACCGGAGAAACCCACGCCCCATCCTTCAAATAATAAATCATCTAACAAAAGGCATACAGATCGTAAAAGATTTGTGTGTCTTTTTTATTGCTTTAACTATTAGTTGTACATTTATTATATAGAAAGGTATGGTGTTTTTTGTCAAAATATATTGAAAAAATAAAGAAACCGTGCTATAATAAAAAAGCCATACGATCCGAATAAAATAGCCGACAAGGGAAAATACTTTGGTAAAAAGTGTTTTCTCCGCTTTTCGTACCTTGACGGCTGGAAAAGGATTGTGTGGCAACAATGGAGATGCACTTTTTCGGCGCGTCTCCGTATGGGGATGCGCTTTTTGTATTGTAACGGATATGAACGTATGACTTTATATTTATTGTATCAATTCAAGCGGACATACGCCTGTCTCACTGTTTTGGTAAAATAAAAACATTAAAAACGGAGGCAATGCTATGGAAAATACAAAACAGTACCGAATCCTTGAAATATTTTTCCGTGCTCTGCGAGGCGAGGACATTACCGTCAGCGCGTTAGCAAATGAATACGGAGTATCAACTAAAAGCATCTCGAGAAATATAAGTGACCTGAAAGCTTTTCTTGCCGACCATAGAGAACTTGTCGGCAACACGGAATTTGAATATTCATATCAAGACAAATGCTACCGCCTTTATATGGATGAGTTTCTAACCAACAAGGAGCTTTTCGCACTTGTTGAGGTGATGATAGGCGCGAGAGCATTTTCAAAAATGGAGCTTCTCGCCCTTACAGATAAGCTCAAGCGTTTCACTACAGCGGAGGATCGCCACGTGCTTAACGAGCTGATTCGCAAAGAGTTGTACCACTACCCCGAGGTCAAGCACGATTGCGAGAGCGTGGAGGACAGACTTTGGCAGATCGTGAATTGCATTACCGAGCATAAGGAAATCACGATTGAATACTACCGTATGGACAGAAAGTGGAAAACGCACAGGGTACGTCCCGCATCGGTTATGTTCACCGACTATTATTTTTATCTGATCGCATTTATGGCTGACGGAAACGTCGAAAAGCCCTACTATTTTCGACTCGATAGAATCAAGGAAATCACTGAACACAGAAAAAAGTTCTCTACGGACGATATTCCTGAATTTGATGAAGGATTGCTCCGCAAGCGCAGCCTCTTTATGTGGCCCGGCAAGCTTCGCACCATCCGCTTTGAGTTCAGCGGCCCCTCGGTGCAAGCCGTTCTCGATAAGCTCCCCACTGCGCGAATTATTGAGCGCCTCGGTGATAAGAAATACCTCATCGAAGCCGAAACCTACGGTGATGGCATTAAGATGTGGTTGCTAAGTCAAGGAGCTTGGGTAAAAGTGATAGAGCCTACAGAATTTGTTGAAGAAATGTACAAAACCTTGAAAAGTATTGTCTCTATTTATGAAAACACTTGACTTTCTACGAAATAGTATGTTAAAGGAGGTTAATAATGCCAATTCATAAATACCCCAATTTTGTTGATAAGGACAATATACATATTCATGATGACAATATTAATCGGTATTTATTAAAAATTCCATTTAGCAATTTTGCAAATAATCGACATTTATGCATAATTTTGAAAAACCCCAGTTATGCTACCACGAAAGTTTCAGATAAAACAATAAATAACGTCCTTAAATACGCATTTCAAAAAGGTTACGGTTCTATCTGTATTTTAAACTTATTCCCCTATCGCTCTACAGATCCAAGCGGAGTTTCGGCATTTTATTCCTCTCCTTCGTTTTCGTCTGTAATGGCTCAAAACTTTATGACTATTTTTAATGAATGTTATGGAAATGACGTTGTTTTTGCGTGGGGAACAAATACTATTTCAAAAAGTAAAGCCAATCAACTCATTTATGATTCAACGATATTAGCTGTTTCTAATATAGTTAGCACTTGCGCTCAAAAAACATACTTTGTTGATTCATGCAAATCCGATTCGGTAGATACTTATTGTAAAAGTTGTTCAAGTATGTGTCTTATTCGATATCCTTTACACGGACTTCGATGGAATGCATCTTCAAAAATGATAGCCTATTAGACGATTGGCAAGAAAGGAATATATTTTGATAAAATACTGTGAAAAATGTAGAGATTTCCACGAAGAAAATGATCTCTGCCTTAAATATAAAGAACAATTAAAACAACATCCCGAGTGGTTGGGAGAAGCTGCAAACTTCGCAACAGTTGCAGCACAATACCAACTTATCACCTCTCAAGCATTAGACGGAGTTGCTCAAACTGTAAACAAAGTAGCTGGAACAAATTTTGCTTACGAAGGAACTCGTCAAGCCTCACGTGACATTCATGTCTTTGCAAAACTAAATTCAGATTCTTTTCGAAATAGTGGTCAGTTTGCCAATGCGCAAACGGCTCAAGAAACACTTGCAAATTCTGGCGAGGGTTTTCAACGTTATCTACGTGGCAGATTGAACGGAACTGGCCAAGAAATCGATTGGCTTGAATGGCGTAGTGGAAAATTAGATAACTTACTCTATAAGTATCAACTGCCGGATGGTAACACCGTAGGTTACGATGGTATCAAGGTAAATCGATTTACTGGCAAAACAGTTGAACGCATCACAATTAAAGCCGCAGAAGGTCACAGCGGATTACATACTAATGCCGTTGATATAGCCGAAGCACTTGAAAAAGGAACCTTAAATCCAAACGATTCTGTATTTGGTATAGATGGTCTTGGTGATGAAATAAAAAAAGTTCTTGATAAAAAAATCAGTCTTGCACAAGAACAAGGAAATACGGAGCTTGTAGAAAAATTTCAAAATGCTAAACGTCATTTAAAAATTAAAGAAATGGGCTCTTCCGACAAAGTCAAAGAGTCTACGGAGCGTCTTACAAAAAAGATTCAAGATGGTAAAGCAAATACAAATATCACAGGTGCAGAGGTTGGTGCAAAAATGGCACAAGGCGCGGTAATAGGTGCAGCCGTTGCATTGACATTATCGAGCATCACTAACTATATAAAATATAAAAACGGCGAAATCACTGAGGACGAAGCGTTTCGTGATATCGGGGAAGATACAGTCAAAGGTTTGATTACCGGTGGAGCTATGGCTGGCATTTCACTATTTTTGCCAGGAGGACCAATTGGTTTTATCGCGGGTATAGCGATTGGTATGTATATCAATGCCGTATGTACTAACGCTTTGGATGAAGTGTTTGGAAAAGGAGCATATGAGCAAATTTTGCATAGCTATGGATATATCGCCGGAACTGCTAAAAATATCGAAGAAATGTTACAAGCCTATCAACGACATATGCAAAAAATCGATCGCAATCTGAATAAAATGTCAGAAAATCGAACAAAGGTGGCTCACAATTTAGAAGAAGCCGAAGACTATATAAACAGACTAAACAAACGATGGGGAGAACAATGATGGATGAACTAAAAATAATATTATCACCGGAAGCGGAGCAAAATCCAAAAGAAACGATTGAATGTCTAATTTCTGCCGCATCCGCAATCTTCTCTAAAACAGAAAACGATTTTGAGGAAATAAAAAACACCACATGGTATAAGAGACTTTGGAAATTGATTACATTTTCCAAGGATAATGAAAAGAAATTGGCAAATGGTGTTTCGAGTGCCGCAAAATTACAAGAGATAATTATGAAAGCACTTTTACTTTTATCTGATAAAAGTGCAGATATTTCAGATTTTCTCTGCAAACATGACGAAGAAATTGTTAGGCTTTCGAAAAATCAAGCAAGTTTAGCTAAGAACCAAAGCACTATTTCGGATGAAATTGAAAGATTGAAAACTGGTGCCAAAAAAACAATCTCGCTTTATAATATTGAGGGAGATAAACGAAAAATATTCATAACCGCTTTCTGCTCAGTCGTTGATCTTTTGAATAGCGAGCTCGACCATTGTGTAGATTATTATAATCAAATTTATTATGCATTAGACTGCACAGACGCTCAGTCAAATATTCGACTCAATAGTGTCAGCGATACCTTGAATACCGAAGAACAGCTTTTGTTGTATCGTGTAATTATGGAATATGTTTTCTTGGCAACGGATTCTTTTGTGTGTAAAGCTGAAATTTTGGATTACCTTGCAGTTAGCCCAACGGATATAGAGGCAACGAAAGCGTATATTACAGCACAAGTAAAACGTGGAAGAAAAGAAAGCCTTTTATTGAAATACAAATCGGAATATGAGGTCAATGGGTATACTCTTGTCGACGACGATGATATTGATTGGGACTTCTTTGAAAGTGAAGACACCTCAACGGTAGAAACGACACCTCAAATGGAGACTATCCATATCGCAAAGTTAACGCAGATCCGTTCTGGAGAACGTTTACAATTCTACAAAAAGAACGTTTACATTGAAGCCAACATAGATTGTCATGGTGAACTCGAATTCTTTGGATGTAATATCTATTACAATGCAGGAGAAAGTATTGGTAAAATCACACTTTCACCTAAATCTCAACTTAACATTTGGAACAGCCATGTGTTCGGGGGGAGCCGTGATGACTCTGCACTTGTTCGAGGTAAGCAAGCAGATATTAGTTGCCTAAATAGTACTTTTAAGAATTGTGCTAATTTCATTGAGATTGAAAATTCAGAAATCTATATGGATAAATGCGGTGTGTATAATAGCATTTCCAACTTTATTAGAACAAAAGTAGATTATATGAGCGGAATTGGGCAATCAAAAATAACGAATACATTAATTGTTATCGATGACTTGCAAACTCTTGAACAGGCAAAGGAATACAGGAACGGAATTGCATATGTTTTTGATATTCAACGATGCGAGTATAGAAACAATCTTTTCTATTATCCAATAAATGCAACCAACACTCCGTGGATTATTCTATTCACTGGCGAAAGTCAGCACGTGGAAAATTGCACTTTCATTATGTTGGGAGATCAGCGTGTTAGCTGCGCAAATAATTCAAAGGTAGTCAGCAATTGTCTTTTTATTGGTGGATACGGTGTAGTTTCGTTAAACGGTAGTGAATTGGAGGGCAATAGCAAACTGTCAAATTCGATGTTTGTTGGCTGCAAAAATTCAGTTTCTTGTTACAAAGACATAATTCAAGGATGTACATTTGTAGATTGCCAAAGAACTTCAGTTGAAGCACAATTCCGTGGCGGCGCAGTTATTGATAATTGCTTATTCATAAATACAAAGGTTGTTCCTAAGGAATCCAAAGATAAATGGGGGAATGAAATTAGCCCCTGTATCAAAGTATATTGCGAACGAGAGTTTATGGAAAAAGGAAAAAACAAGCCGAACACTATCAATAATTGCACATTCTACAATCTGAATAATTATGACTACATAATTGCCCCCTCAGCAACCGGAAAGCCTGAAGAAGTCATAGCCCAAGTTGAAAACTGTCGCTTTATCAATTGTGACTGTGTGAGAGCTATCCAGAAAGACACCTACTACTATTCTGACATATTGAGTATTAAAAAGACAGTTCGAGATGTTATGAAAGTGGAAAATTGTGAAGGCGTTGATCTTTATGGCTGGAGAAGAAATTCTGAAAAAACAATCAGCAACAGCGAGATTAATGTTGATCTCACAGAAAAGCCATATGGTTGTGAATATTTGACATCGGTCTTCTACTTCAATCATGACCTTATATCTGATGATAAACTGCGCCCATGGATCTCTGATTTCGAACAAAGAGTAATAGCCGAAATGGAATAATATTTGTAAGACACCCATCTGTCTCATTGCTTTGATATAATAGCGGTAGACTAAACAAAGGAGAAAGCAATATGAACAGAATTAAAGAACTTGTAGAACTTTGCAACGGTGCGGAGCGGTTCAGAATTTCGATGATGTTGAACAACGCCGCGGACTATGTTCGCTCGGTAGTCGCTATGGAGGTCGTTGCCGCGAAAATCAAAGATTTGGATACCGAAGACTTCAAGGATCAACGTGAATCCACCGATCGCACCAGATCTAACTGTCATAATATTTTCATCGATTCCGTAAATCGAGTTAATGAGATTTGTGATAAATATGGTGTGTCTCGCATATACACAGGTGGATCTGATCGCCGTGATTATGGAGATTTTGCCATGGAGCTTGTGTCCGATATTTTCAGCAACCGAAACTAAATTATAAATCATCAAAAACATTTCAATAAGACACCCGCATGTCTCCCTGCTATGGTATTATATAGATACCGAGCGGGGAGATTTTTTAAAACAAGGAGAATTAAAGATGATTATTGATTATCAAAACCAAGAACAGATTAAGGAATGGAAGTTCAGGGTGAATAAGGAATACGGACGAGTATTCGTTAGTGTTGCGGGTGATTTTGAGGGCGTGACCTTCAGAAATTTCCCTACAATTACCACCGACGGCACAAGCTTTATGAACTGTACGTTTGAGAACACGCAGGCGATCGAATTTTCGCAAGGCGACGTGATTCATTGCACCTTCCGCAACGTATCGGACATTAACGGACATTACACGAATTTTCGTGATTGCTCATTCTTGCAATGTTGCTCGCAAGGGCCGCTTTTGACAATCGATAGCTCCGGAAGCGTTGAGGGTTGTACGTTTGAAACAATTACCGCGCTTGGCGAGGATGGTTACGTTATTTATTCGGTATATGCGAGTAAAAACGACGTGCAGTTGATAAAAAACTGTAAGTTTTCCTATTGCGAGGTTGAAAGCGAGGATGGTATGCTTACGTATTGCTCCTATTTCACACGTTGTTTGTTGCGCAAGGAAAAAGAGGTTGACAACCTTGACCATTGTAGCTGCGATTTCGGTGAGGGCGTGCCAGTTTTGATTGGTAGTTTCGAGACGGATATAGAGTAAGATTGTTCGGAAAATCGTACTTGCGTTGTTGATGGTCGTATAAAAACAAATGGCAAAGGAGAAGTAAGTTATGGAACTCAAAAATGTTGTCAACATAAAAATCATAGGCGTTGGCGGTGGCGGCAGTAATGCAGTAAACCGAATGGTAGAGAAGAAAATATCCGACGTAAGTTATGTTTCTATAAATACCGACAATAGCGCTGTTGAAAGATCGTTGGCTGATGAAAAAATACAGATCGGTCGACTTGCCGTAAAGGGATATGGAGCGGGAGCTGATCCCGATAAAGGAAAAATATCTGCAGAAGAAAATTCAAGTGAAATCGAGAAATCAATACGTGATTGCGATATGCTATTTATAACCGCAGGAATGGGTGGTGGCACAGGAACCGGAGCTGCTCCGATTGTTGCAAAGATTGCAAGGCAACTCGGCATTCTAACTGTTGCGGTTGTAACAAAGCCGTTTTCTTTCGAAGGGGGGCGTCGAAAAAAGCAAGCTGAGGATGGTATAAAAAATCTAGAACAATTAGTTGATGCGATGATAGTTATACAAAACGATAATTTGAAGCATATATCCAACGCAAAGATTGCACTAAATAATGCCTTTGCGATTGCAGATGATGTACTTATGCAAACAGTAAAGAATATTGTTGAATTAATTCAAAATACATCATTCATCAATTGCGATTTTACCGATTTGACTACCATATTAAAAAAGTCAGGTTATGTACACGTTGCCAGAGCAAGAGCGTTAGGAACACAAAAGGTTGAAAACTGTATTAATCAATTGACTAATAACATATTGCTTAATACATCTATTGATAATGCTACGGGCATATTGCTACATTTAGTTGTATCGGGAAATGTTTCTCTCGAAGATGTAGATAAAATATCATCTTACGTTTCCGAAAGAGCTGATTCGGAGTGTAATTTTATTTTTGGGCTAAACTTTGACGAAAATTTAGAGGATGAAATAAGTGTGTTGCTTCTTGCAACGCATAAAATTTTATAAATAATTGCTTGTTTTTCAATAAATAAATGCTTATTTTTCAAAACTCCTTGCAAATATGAAAGTTTTATAGTATAATAATGAGGCTAAAATAGAAAAAGGAAGTATTTAGATATGAAACTTGGTATCGTTGGTTTACCTAACGTAGGAAAGAGTACGCTTTTTAACGCTTTGACAAATGCAGGGGCGGAGAGTGCAAACTATCCATTCTGCACCATAGATCCTAACGTTGGTGTTGTTGCAGTGCCTGATGGACGTCTGGATAAATTAGCTGAGATGTATAATCCCGAAAAGTACACTCCTGCAATTATTGAGTTTGTTGATATTGCAGGTCTTGTAAAAGGCGCATCGCAGGGCGAAGGTCTTGGAAATAAGTTCCTTGGCAATATCCGTGAGGTTGATGCAGTTGTTCATGTCGTTCGTTGCTTTGTAAACGATGACATAATTCACGTTGAAGGAAACGTTGATCCTATTCGTGATGTTGAAACTATAAATCTTGAATTGATTCTTTCCGACCTTGAGGTTGTTGAGCGTGCTATTGAGAGAACTACAAAGGCTGCAAAGGCTGACAAGAAGCTTCTTGAGAAGCTTAGCGTTCTCGAGAAGGTAAAGGCTGTTTTGGCAGAAGGAAAGTGCGCAAGAACCGTAGAGCTTGATGCTGAAGAACTTGCCTGGATAGAGGAGTCTAGACTTCTTACCTTGAAGCCTACTATTTATGCTGCAAACATTTCCGAAGATGAGGTTTCGGGCGAGTACGTAAATAACGAAGGCTATAAGGCTTTGAAGGCTCATGCTGATTCTGAGGGAAGCGAAATAATCGCTGTAAGTGCGCAGATTGAAGCCGAACTTGCATCGCTTGACGGTGAAGAGAAGGAAATGTTCCTTGATGATCTTGGTATTGAAGAATCCGGTCTTGACAAGCTTATAAAATCTAGTTATTCACTTCTCGGTCTTATCAGCTTCCTTACGGCTGGTCCTAAAGAGGTTCGTGCTTGGACAATTAAAAAAGGCACGAAGGCTCCGGGCGCTGCGGGTAAGATTCATACCGATTTTGAGCGCGGATTCATTCGTGCCGAGGTTGTTGCCTTTGACGATCTCGTCAGAGAAGGCGACAGAAATAAGGTTAAGGAAAAGGGCCTTCTTCGCTCCGAGGGTAAGGAGTACGTTATGAAGGATGGCGACATTGTCGAGTTCCTTTTCAACGTTTAATTAATCATATAAAATAGCCGATTGTGGGTGCGAGTATATCTTGCACCCATTTTCTATGTAATAAAACGTTACGTGAGAAGGTATATATAGATTACTACTGTTAAAATAGATGTTTTTGATATTCGGATAATTCATTGTAAATAAGACTTTATCCTTATATTTTTTACCATGCTTTCCGAATACTAAATCGGTGGATTGGCTTATTGCGGGAATAATCTCATCTTGTTTTCCTGCTAACATTCCCGAAGAAATATATGTAATGCATTTATCACCGTTTGATATCATAAACGCATTTTGTGATGTTTCCTTGCCGTATGCCGCTGAATAGACGGGTATGATATTATAATCACCAACTGAAACCATTTCGTCAATCGAATATATACATATTTTTGTTCTGAATTCCCGTGTGGCAACTTCGAGAAGCTTTAAAATACTGTTTTCATCCTCGTTTGCCGGTGTCGGAACATATATTTTGTCAATAGTGACGTTTGAGAGCAAAATTTTCAGTTCTTCCGTAAGCTTTCGTGAATAATGTATTGCAACATATTTATCAAGCATAAATATTTCTTGATTTTCTAGATAGTCAAGCTGAGAATATCCTGTATTGATTGAATATTGCCCGGAACTTATAAGAGCTATTTCTCCCTTTGAGCGTATTATAAAACTGTCTAATTTTTCTTCTGAGTTATATACGATTATGTCATCGTTACGTTTTACATTGCTTACAATATAACCGGTTAGGTAAATACTAAACAAAAGACAGGTAAGAGAGCAAATCCATAACGCTTTTTTCTTGATTTTCGAAAATATAAATACGAAGAAAGCGATGCAAAGAATCAAAACAAATACGTAAATTAAAACGTTGGTTTTTGAAACGTAAATATTAGCCGACGAGAATTTTGATGCAAGGAACGTTGTAAATTTTACAATGGGTGCAAGGATGAATTTTATAGGTATGAATTTGCCGATAATAAGCATCGCACCGCCTAAATACATAATGATTTCAACAAGCAAACCGAAAATCAACGTGGATATAGGCGATACTATTGAAAAGCCGTCAAATGAAAATTGCGTGATAAAAATCGTGGCAGAAATTGCAAATATTGATGGAAGCAGTCCTTTTATAAATTTGCTTTTGATTTTTGATGTTTCTTTGGATGAACTCCCAATTATCTCGGACGAGATGATTACACCGAGTGTTGCAAAAGCGGAAAGCCATAGCGAGATGTCAAAAATTGAATAAGGTGTTGTTATACAAATCGCCGAAACGGCAATAAAAAGGGAAGTGACAGGATCGCTGTCCCGATAAACCAGTTTCAAAAGCGAAGAGATGATCAGCATAATACCGGCACGTTTAACGGAAACCGGAAGACCGGTTAAGAGCATATACAATACGGTAAAAACGATTGTAATAATCGCTCTAGCTTTATATTTTACACCTATAAGTCTTAAAATCTTTTCTAAAGCAAGTGATAGAATCGCAAGGTGCATTCCGCTAAGCGCAAGCATATGAGTTATACCGATTCTTCTAAAATCCAGCTGAGTTTGCTCGGAGAGCATATCTCTTTCACCGAGTAAAAGTGCTGAAACCATACTGCCGGTTTCGCTGTCTGAAATCAGTTTAGAATATCTTGATAGCTTTTCTCTGATTGTATCGAAAAACGATGAAAAAACGAATTTATTTTCTTCGATAATTCGTATATCGCCAACGTCCTCGCAGGTTGCGCTTATACCTTTTGCGTATTGGTAGGACGCATATTCTTTATCTATTCCTTCAAGTGTGCAATTAAATGAAATTAAATCTCCTGCGTCTATATAATCTGCAGTTTCGTTAGGGATATAGATGCTTAGATTGTGTTTCTCGCGTTTTCCGTTGATTGTTTTTGTTTTTAACAAAAATTTCGTTGAATATCCGGTGGACTTATCAAGTTTATATACAGTTCCTTCTACGGTAACCTCACCGCTATATTGCTCGCTTACGTAAAAATGATTATCAAAGTATAAACGAGAAGCAATTATTGAAAAGAGAAGTCCCACAGCTGATATAATTAGAATTGTTTTCTTCTTGTGCTTTATAAGTGTAAAGATAAAGGCCGCAAAAAGAAAAATGATTGCTAAAATCGGTAGCCATTTTATAAGGCCTTGAGCACGTGTATAAATTACAAAACCGCTCAGCATAACACAAAGTATTAGGCTGAGCGATCTGTTTGCAAATAGTCTCATATAAACTCCGAAAAAGATTATTTGGCTTTATAACCGGATCCTTTGGGAATTACAAAATTGAATGCATTTGGGACAATAGAAAAATCAATGGTTTTTGCCCCTCTTATTTCACCGTCAATACAGATCGGAATAGGAGCTTCAAATTCCATTTTGAAATGAGAAACCTGTCTGTGACGGATTACCTTAAGTGCATTTTTGTTTTCGAGATATGTTCCGGTCTTATACGAACTTACTAATTTTATAAATGTGAGTCGGGAAACTTTATCAATTGCAACAACGTCAAAAAGTCCATCTTGAAGCTTTGCGCGAGGTGCTGCTTTGAAGCCTCCACCGCAATATTTGCCGTTTCCTATTGCGGTAAGGGTAAATTCTTTTTCGATGATCTCACCGTCATCGAATATAAGTTTCATCTTTGTTCCGAATTTTTTAAAAAGAACTACAACGACACCAAGAATATAAGACAGTCCGGGGGCTACAAGCTTTTTTCTTTTTAATCTTTCAGCTTCCTTAACAACGGCACAGTCAAAACCGATGTTCATCATATTAACACAATATGCGTCGTTATACTTAATAAGATCGAGAGAAATCGTTTCACCGTCGATCTGTGCATTTATATCAGAGAAAAGACGGGTGTTTGTAAAGTTTCTTACAAAATCATTACCGGAGCCGTTAGGAATAACACCGAACTCAACGTTGGGATTTGAAGGAGCACTGTTGGCAATCTCGTTAATCGTTCCGTCTCCGCCAATACAAATAAATCGTTGACGATCAGTCGATATTCGAACCATGGATTTGACGTATTCAAGAGCGTCTCCGGGGCAGGTTGTATAATAAATATGATAGTTGAGCTGTCTTTTTGAGCAAATCTCTTTTATGAGCGGCTCGAGCTTTTTTTGTTTAGGACTGCTTCCTGACTTAGGATTCAGTATAAAATGAAAAATCATAGGAAAAAATTCCTCCGATAATATATACTTTAGACATAACAGAAGTATTATAGCAAATAAAGACTAATTTGTCAAGTTTTGTTGTATAAATTGTTGTTTTGTCGAAAAGTCTTATTTCTTTTTAGCAGAGGATATGATGAAGTCGTGATATGCTTTAGCCGCTTGTTCTGTTTTGTTGTTTCCGAATTTGTAATATTTTTTTCCCAGTAGGTCGTTTGGAAGATAGTTTTGTATTACATAGTTGTTTTCATAATCATGAGGATACAAATAACCCTTAAAGTTAGGGCTTCTTAAGTGTTCGGGAACTGTTGTTCCAAGACCTTTTTCTATATCCTCCATTGCAAGATGATAAGCAGTATATGCACTGTTGGATTTTGGCGCAGTTGCAAGAATTACAACAAGATTCGAAAGAGGAATTGCGGCTTCGGGCATACCAACCGCTTTTGCGCTTTCTGTGCAGGCATAAGCAATAGATGCAGCTTGAGGATACGCACATCCGATATCTTCATTTGCTATAACCAAAAGTCTTCTGCAGGCAGACATAAGATCGCCTGATGCAAGGATTTTTGCAAGGTAGAAGATAGCTGCATCCGGATCTGAGCCTCGTATAGATTTTTGCAGACAAGACAGATGGTCGTAATGTACGTCTCCGTCTCTATCAAAGTGACCGATAACACCGGGGAGAAGTGAGCGTATATTTTCTTCCGATATTTTGTTATCGGAAATGTAAAAGGCATTTTCAAGGATGCCTATGCACATTCTTACGTCGCCCGCACAAGCGTATGCGATTGATTTTAAAATGTTGTCGTCAGCCGTCTTTTTGTCTCCAAAGTCATCGTTAAGTGTTTTTAGAGCCTTTTTTAGTGCAGGAACGCATTCCTCGGGCGAAACCGATTTGAATTCAAAAACGGATGACCTGGAAAGCAGGGCATTGTAAATGTAATAATAAGGATTTTCGGTTGTTGAGGCAATAAGCGTGATTTTACCGTTTTCGGTAAATTCAAGCAGAGATTGCTGCTGCTTTTTATTAAAATACTGTATTTCATCAAGGTAAAGCAAAGTTCCGTTTTCGGAAAACATATTATCTGTCGATGAAATTACGTCCTTAATGTCCGAAAGTGAGGCGGTCGTGGCATTAAATTTGAACAACTGCATATCTGAAGCTGTGGCAATGATATTTGCAACCGTAGTTTTGCCTGTGCCGGGAGGGCCGAAGAAAATCATATTTGGAATTCTTCTGTTATTAACTAGGCTTCGAAGTATTCCGTTTGGACCAACAAGGTGTACTTGTCCGACTACCTCGTCAAAGTTCGTAGGACGAAGCCTATCTGCCAGTGGTTTAAGATTCATTATATAATGCCTTTCTTGATTATGAGATGGTTGAACTGTTGATAATAATTCGGTTGGTAACTTCTTCAAGTAATAATTTATGCTCGGAATTTGCAAGGGATGGGTCTGAATTGATTATAGCCTTAGCTGAAGAAAATGCAGTTGAAAAGATATCTATGTCGTCACATTTTGCAGCAAACTTAAATTCGATGCCTCCGCTCTGCCTTAAATTATTGCTGGAATTAGATGAAAAGAATTCTCCGGGACCTCTAAGCAACAGATCCTTTTCTGCAATTTCATATCCATCGTAGGTTGTCCGAAGCGTTTCAAGACGCGCTCTTGCTTTTTCGCTTTTCAAGTCTGAAACAAGAACGCAATATGATTTTCTGCTTCCTCTACCAACTCTTCCGCGGAGCTGATGAAGCTGGGAGAGACCGAATCTTTCGGCATTTTCCACGATCATTAAAGATGCATTTGGAACATTAACGCCTACTTCGATTACAGTTGTAGAAACTAATACCTGAATTTCTCCGGAATTGAATTTTGCCATTACTTCGTCTTTTTCCGATGCCTTCATTTTGCCGTGAAGCATATCAATTTTTATATTGGGAAGAGAACGTTTTAAATCTGCGGTGTAATTTACCGCATCCTTCAGGTTCAAGGAATTAACAGATATAAGACCTTCCGTAATACTGTTTGTTACCATCAAGTCTGTATCCGCCTCATCCGCTTCAATTGCAGGGCACACAATGTAAACTTGGCCGCCAACAGCGGTTTGTCTTGAGATAAAATCGTTAAGCCTGGATCGGTAACTTTCATCAACGACAAAAGTATCTACTCTTGTACGTCCTTTTGGAATATCTGTTATACGAGATACGTCAAGATCACCGTAAATGGATAATGCCAGTGTTCTTGGAATGGGTGTTGCACTCATTACAAGCATGTGAGCATTTTCTGATTTTTCTTTTAGTACGGAGCGTTGATTTACTCCGAATCTATGTTGTTCATCCGTGATTACCAATCCGAGATTTGCAAAATTAACTTTTTCGGATATTAGCGAATGTGTTCCAACAATTATATCGCAATTTCCGCTTTCAATTAAAGAGTATATTCTGTTTTTTTCTTTTTTTGTGGTTGATCCGAGAAGTAATTCTACTGTTATTCCCAGCGGGGAGAGCAATTTTTTTATTTCTTCATAATGTTGCGTTGCCAGAATTTCTGTTGGCACCATTAAAGCCGATTGATATTTTGATTTTGCTGCTATATAAATTGCAGAGATCGCACATATAGTTTTTCCCGTGCCAACGTCACCAACCAAAATCCTGGACATTGGTGAGATTTTGCCGTTTTTACCAATAACCATATCCGAATATATTTCGTTGATTGCGTTTTTTTGCGAAGGAGTAAGATCGTAGGGGAGTTTTTCGGTTAACGGAATTAAACTGCAGGGGTTAAATTTGGGGCCGGACTTCCTATCCTTTTGAGAGGATGACATACATATACCAAGGCCGAACAACAAAATTTCATCAAATGCTAAGCGTAATAATGAACGTTTTAGCGCTTCTTCATTTTCAGGAAAATGAGCATTTTTAATCGCATACGAAAGTGTTGGAAGATTTTTTTCAATTCTAATATTATCGGGAATGTAGTCTTTGATTTGAGGCAGAATGTCGTTTATAGCATTTCGTATAAGCTTTTCAAGTTGCTTCGAACTTAGTCCATCTGTTGATGGGTACACCGGAGTATAATCCTGAAGGGGGATACCTTCAACGTATGGCTCGTATTTGGGATTTGTTAATTGTACTTTGTTTTTGTTTAGATTTGCTTTTCCATAAAATCTAAACACATCGCCTATATGAAAAACGTCTTTAACAAACGGGGTGTTAAAAAAAACTATTTCAACACTTCCGCTATCGTCGAAAGCTCGAAATTTAGAAATATTTAATCCTTTTTTTATATTTGCCGAGCTTACCGTTGTTGATACGGTGAGAAGGTAGGAGGATTTAGCATCAAGATTGCATCTGGAAACGGGAATTATATTACCTCTCATTTCGTGTGCTTTGGGGAAATGATATATAAGATCTTTCAGCGTTTTTATACCAAGTCGAGAAAGCTTTGTTTCGGTTGCATTTCCGACACCGGATAATTCGGATACCGAAGTGTTTGGTGATACCTTTTTGAGCATTCTTTGTCCCCCTTTCCGTTTAAATGCAAAACTTTACATCTTATTTTACAATAAAAAAATGTGTTTTTCAACATTAAAATTAAAAAAAGTTTGTTTTGAATGAATTTACACATAATTTACAATATTTTTTAAAATATTATTTACAAAATATTTTTTATATGATATAATAATATGAAAAAACCGTAGGAGGAAGCTATGAAAACGTTGCTAAGGCAGGATAAGTCATATCCGGCTACAATTGCTATTTTATTCATACTGTCTGTCATAAGCATTGTCTCAACTGTTATTTTGGGTGAGTTCGTTCTTCCTTTGGCGATTGCTTTTTATGCAGCTTTAATTACTTTTGAAAAGAACACGCATATTTTATCGTTTATTTGCGCTTTGATTGGATTTGCAACGTTGCTTATTCCCGTTTCGATTCCTGCTATTTGGGGTAGCGTTGCGGTTATTTGCGGATTTTCGCTTTTCTTCTTATTCCGTTCGGGTAATGCAAAAAGTGACAGTGCCATAATTTTGACTTTGCTGATTTCGGCTGCGATTGTATTGTCATTTGTTGTTGTGGCTTATAAATTTACCGATGAATTTAGTCTTGAATCTACTGTAAAATACTTTTCCGGCCTTTTTGAAGAGCTGAAAATCTATTTAATTGATGCATTTAGTGCGATGAAAGCGTCTGTTTCGGAACAGGTAGGCGAATTTGCAAGCCCTGATCAAATTGAAGGTTTTCCAATTTCCGAAGAAGCTTTAAGCGACGGTCTTACATTGATGTTCAATATGATTGTTTCGTTTATTGTTGTAATTGCTTTCTTGATTGTAGGTTTGGCAATAAAGCTATTTACCTTTATTGTCAGAAAAAATACCGATCAAAACAGTTCGATTCATTCTTGGAAGTTTTCTGTTCCTTCGTTATATGCGTATTTGTTTTTGATTGTGTTCCTGCTTTCTTCGTTCGTTTCTCCGTTTGAGAACTTTGGAATTGTTATTATTAATTTATCAAATATCTTTACTTTTGTTTTTGCATATATCGGATTTAAAGCGTTTAAAGATCTCCTGACCAAAAAAGGAAAACGTGTGCTTGGAATCTTGCTTCCTATTTTAGGCGTTGTTTTTCTTGGTAGCGTGGTACTGGATGTTCTTTCTGCTTTCGGTGCTGTGTCAACAATAATATCAAACAAAAAGCTTAATGAAAACGGTGATGTCGGCGAAAATAAAAATTAGTCGGTTTGTAGGGAGAATATATCTGCTATGAAAAATGGAAATAACAGAGTTAATTTAATTCATATACCTTACGCTTCCAGATTTGAAATTGTTCTGTATGTTTCTTTGGCATGCTTTAATATTGCGTTGGTTGCGGTTTTGTCTTCTGTGATGAAGCTTCCTGTGGTTTTACCCGCAGTTGCCGTTACGCTAATGTATCTTGCCGAGGTTGCATATATTGCCTTTAAGCGCTCTAAAAGGCTTGAGGCAGTACCGCAGAAGGATATTCACATGCTTCTTATGGAAGAGGGAAGCGTAGTGTTTAAAAATACTACGTCTCCTGTAATAGCTTTCAACTCTCTTGGAACTATTCTGTGGTATAACGATGCAATGCGTGAGACACTCGACGTATATGAAAATTATATATCAAAAAATATTAATGCCCTTTTCGGCATTACTCCCGAGGATGTAAACGGGGGAGAGGTTATTGTAAATCTCGAAAAAAAAGTATATGCTTTAGAAGGATTTCCGGTATCCGAGAAAAACGATGGTTTATATATTGCCATTCTTACCGACGTTACCAAGCTTAAGGAAACTGAGCGTAAGTATTTGGATGAGCGAATTGCGGTTGCTTATATTGCGATTGATAACGTTGAGGACGTTTTGCAGTACGTTCATGAAAAACTTGCCGATGCGGTAACAAGAACGGATGAAAAGCTCAAATCATGGGCAGCGTCAATGAACGGTATAATCAAGTCGTATGACAAAGATAAATACATTATGCTCTTTGACTCTGTATATCTTGATAAGTGTCTGAACGACAGATTTTCTATACTTGATGAAATCAGAGATTCTAGAGTAGGCGACGGTGTGTCGATAACCGTTTCTATCGGTGTTTCTAGAAGCCGTGATACGCTGTCGGAACGTGAGCTTGATGCAAGGGATGCAATTGATCTTGCTCTTCAGCGTGGAGGCGACCAGGCTGTTTATAAGTCTGAGGACGGTACAGAATTTTACGGTGGTCGTACCAAGACTATTTATAAGCGTTCCAACGTTAGATCTCGTTCGTTTGCCAGCCAGCTTACCGCGCTTATGGTTCGATCGGATAACGTTTTGATTATGGGACATAGGTATGGCGATTTCGACTCTATCGGTGCGTCTGTCGGTGTTGCAAGACTTGCTATGCTTTGCGGTGTAAAGGCAAATATTGCAATAGATCTTCACGATAAAAACCTGCGTCCTTGCATTGAAATGATGCAGAAGACGGATATGTATTCCGAGGTGTTTGTTGATAATGCGTACGGTCTTGATCTGCTTGGCTCGGATACGCTGGTTGTTTTGGTTGACCATAGCTCTATTACGAGAGCGCAGTTCTCCGATATTGCTGCTAAGGCCGGCTCGATTGCAATTGTCGATCACCACAGAAAGACCGACAATATGTCAGACGTTATAAAGCTTTCGTATATCGAGCCTTCAGCTTCTTCTACTTGTGAGCTTGTTACCGAGATGCTTGAAAGTACCGTCAGCTCCCAGAACCTTATTAAAGAAGAAGCGGATATTCTTCTTGCAGGTATTCTTCTTGATACTAAACAGTTTACAAGAAACACCGGTACGAGAACCTTTGGCGCTGCTCAGTATCTTCGTGGTGCAGGTGCCAATCCTACAGACGTTTACAATCTCTTTAAAGCCGTTCCCGAGGATCTTTCGAAAGAAGCTAGATTCCATACATCTATTACCTTGTATAAGGAATGCATTGCTATTGCATCTTGTGACGGTGAAACGGACGAGAGCTTCAGAATTATCGCTTCCAAAGCAGCGGATAAGATGCTTTCGCTTAGAGGTGTTGAAGCAGCATTTGCTCTTGTAAGAATAGGTGAACAGATTCATATTTCTGCCCGTTCTGCAGGAAAAATCAACGTTCAGTTGATTCTTGAACGTATGGGCGGTGGCGGTCACTTCGACGTGGCGGGAGCGCAGATTGTATCGGATTCTATCAATGCAGTACTTTCCGAATTGAAGTACAGCATCGACCTTCAATTCAATGAATAATGTAAAAATTGCCGTGTTACGGTCAAAGGAGTAAGTTGTGAAAGTTATTTTGTTATGTGATGTTAAGGGGCAGGGAAAAAAGGACCAGATCGTTGAGGTTTCCGACGGATATGCACGTAATTTTCTGTTCCCTCAAAAAAAGGCTGTTGCAGCAGATGCGAAAGCAACCAGCGAATTAAAGAGTAAAGAAGAAGCTAAGCAGTATAGAATCAGCGAGGACAGAAAGGCTGCTCAGGCTCTTGCGGACAAACTTAAAGACACCGAAATTGATATAAAAATGGATCACGGTGCCGACGGAAGACTTTACGGTTCTGTTACCGCAAAGGATATAGCGGCAGAGCTTGGTAAAAAAGTATCTGTCGAAATTGATAAAAGAAAAATTATTATCAAAGAGCCGATCAAGGCTTATGGTAAATATTCCATAGAAATTAAAATACTTGCGGATATAAGTGCAAAGTTTATAGTGAACGTTCACCAATAAACAAGTATAATATCAAGAAAGGATCGGCTATATGGATAATACAAGTGATATTATAAAACAAATGCCGGTTTCTGTAGAAGCTGAGCAGGCTCTACTTGGCTCAATAATAATTAATCCCGATTCGTTTGATAAAATCGGAGGAATGATTACCGTTGACGATTTTTACGTTACGGAGCATAAGCATATCTTCGCTGCATTTGTCAGCATGTATTCGAAGAGTAAAACTATTGACGTAGTTACCCTCGTAAATGCTTTGGTGGAGCAGGGAGACCGTGACGAAGTCGGAGGAATTCAGTATATTAGAATTCTTGCGGATTCTGTTCCTTCTGCAGCTAACGTAAAGGATTATGCCAGAATAGTAAAGGATAAGTCCACTCTTCGCAGACTTATCAACGTATGTGATGAAATCAGCGCTGATGCGTATAGCGAAGAAGAAGAGGTTCGTGCTGTAATAGACAGTGCAGAACAGAAAATTTTCGATATTTCTCATAATAACGATACAAAAGAGTTCAGACATATACGTGACGTTTTGCAAAACGTATATAAGGATATCGAAACTCTTTCGGAAACAAAAGGTGCTGTTACCGGAACAAGAACCGGCTTTTCAGCTTTGGATAGAACGCTTGTACAAATGGGTAAGGGCGATTTGATTATCTTGGGTGCTCGTCCCGGTATGGGTAAAACATCTTTTGCCTTGAACATAGCCACAAACGTTGCAAAATCAACGAAAAAATCGGTTGCTATTTTCTCTCTTGAAATGTCTGCGGAGCAGCTTGTAACGAGAATTATATCAAGTGAAGCTCTTGTGGATTCAAGAAGCCTTAGAACGGGTGATCTTAAGCCTGAAGATTGGAACAACATTGTTGATGTTATTTCTACGCTTTCCGGTACTGATATTTATATTGACGATACCTCTGCAATAACTAGCACCGAAATGAAGTCTAAACTTAGAAGACTTCCTGATCTTGGATTGGTTGTTATTGACTATATCGGTCTTATGCAGTCTACATCTAATACCGATAACCGTGCGCAACAGGTTGGTGAAATTTCAAGAAACCTTAAAATAATGGCGAAAGATTTTGGTATTCCGATCGTTTGTTGCGCTCAGCTTAACCGTGGTACAGAATCTCGTCCCGGTGCAGGAAAAAGACCTACGCTTGCCGATCTTCGTGACTCCGGTTCAATAGAGCAGGATGCGGATATTGTTCTCTTCCTTTACCGTGATGAATATTATAAGGATATAGGCGGGGCTCAGGATGATTCTGCAGCTGCAGAGAGCGCAAATACCGCTGAAGTTATCGTTGCAAAGAACCGTCACGGTTCTGTTGGAAACGTTAAGATGGGATGGATAGGTCAGTTTACCAAGTTCAGAACGCTTGAAGAAGATTTGCAGGCATATGGATATTAAAATCAAAAATCTTTTTGATACAGAAAAGGGTAAAGAAATTTACTCAAAGGCGTGCAAAACTCTCGAAGCCTACAATATGGTTGAAATGATTCGATCGGGTGTATTGGTAGGACTTTCCGGCGGTGCGGATTCTGTTATGCTTCTATGCTTTTTGTATGAGTATAGAAATAGGAATTCATATTTCCCAATATCTGCCGTTCATATTAATCATATGATACGCGGAGAGTCTGCTGATCGTGATGAAGAATTTTCACGCAGGTTATGCGATTTTTTGAAAATTGATTTTATTTCTCGTAAAATTGATGTCCCTAAACTTGCATTAGAACAAAAAAAGTGCGTAGAAGAATGTGCTAGAGATGTCAGATATTCTGAATTTTCGAATATAATATCAAGCAGAACTGATTTGAATGCGATAGCTGTTGCACATAATGCAAACGACAATCTTGAAACTGTTCTGTTTAATATTTTTCGTGGCTCAGGCACCAAAGGAGCTTCGGGCATTCCTCCGGTTAGAGGAAACATTGTGCGTCCTCTTATAACGATTGATAAAAAAGATATTTTAGATGTCTTTGAATCTGTTGGAATCTCTTATGTTACGGATGAAACAAATAGTGAGCTTGATTATAAACGGAACTTTATACGAGGCAAAATTGTTCCGTTGTTATATGAGCTTTGCGATGATCCGGTTGCAATGGCGATTAGATTTTCGGCAAATTTGAGAATGGATGAAGAATATCTGTCCAAACAAGCGGATAACATTATCAGAGCTGAGGATAATATAAGTAATGCATTTCTTTTAAATCTTCATCCTGCATTACGTGCCAGAGTTCTCATTAAACTTGCAAAATCCAAGGGAGCTGAAATGCCGACCGTGGCTATAAATTCGATTTCCGGATTGCTTGAAAAAAATAATTTTTCCGTATCGCTTCCCGGTAATTATTCCTTTGTTTGCCAATATGGTATTTGTCTTGTAAAAAAGAACGGTGATATTTATGCAAATGAATTTTCTTATGGGTTAAGACAAGGAAAAAACGAATTTAAAGAATTTGATAGCGATTTTTTTATTTCTGATAATAAAATATCCAAAGAAGATTTAAATGTTTACAAATTTTTTATACAGAGGCAACTTTCATCTGCTATAATTGTAGGCAAGTTAAGAATTAGATCTCGTAAAGAAGGGGATGTAATTTTTTACGGAGGAATCACAAGAAAGGTCAAGACACTTTTTTCCGATTTGAAGATTCCTCGTGAGATAAGAGATTTAATTCCTATTTTATGTGATGATAAGGGAATTGTATGGATTCCCGGTTTCGGCGTCAGAGATGATGGTGTTAAGAATAGCTCAGCTCAATTTGTTACATTGGCAATTGGGAAAAAGGATGAGCATTCTGACTTAAGATTTTATTCGGCGTCTGAATTTGAGAAGAAATAATTTTGTTAATTTTACATTAGGTTTTTATAGAAAGGCTTGGAAGATACTTAATGAAGGCTAATTTTAAGAGCATACTTTTGCTCGTATTGATGGTTGGCGCAATCATTGTTGCTGTATCTTTCTTCTCGTCTCATAACGAGGAGGATGAAATTGTATACAGTGACGTGTTGGAGTTGCTTGAGGGGGATAAGGTAGCGTCATTCGTTGTTGATGCGGATAGCATTATACACCTTAAGCTATATGAAAGAACTGAGGATGATACTGATTTTGTCTATGATGAAAACGGACAAAAAAAGGTATCGTCAAAGGAATACGAGTATAAGTTCACTTATCAGACGCAGATAGAGGAAATTAATGTTATAGCAAAGGAAAAGTTTGATGCAGGAGTAATCGAAAAATATGATTACGAAGCTCCGGTTGAAAATCCTTGGTATTTAACATACCTTCCTTATATAATTACCGCACTTGTTTTCATAGGTATTTTTATCTTTGTCATGAAATCGGCTTCTGCCGGTGGTGCCGGAAAGATAGGCTCTTTCTCTAAGTCGAAGGCGAAGGTTGTTACTAATGACAAAAATGCTGTAAAATTTGCAGATGTTGCCGGTGCTGACGAGGAGAAGGCAGAGCTTGAGGAGGTAGTTGAATTCCTCAAAGATCCTCAGAAGTTTGTGAAACTTGGTGCAAGAATTCCCCGAGGAGTACTTCTTGTAGGCCCTCCCGGTACAGGTAAAACACTTCTTGCCAAAGCTGTTGCAGGAGAGGCGGGTGTTCCGTTCTTCTCAATTTCGGGTTCGGACTTTGTTGAAATGTACGTTGGTGTTGGCGCATCGCGAGTAAGAGATCTCTTTGACAACGCGAGAAAAACACCTGCAAGTATTATTTTCATTGATGAAATAGATGCCGTAGGCCGTCATAGAGGCGCAGGTCTTGGCGGCGGACATGACGAGAGAGAGCAGACGCTTAACCAGCTTCTTGTTGAGATGGATGGCTTTGGCACCAATTCGGGTGTTATTGTAATGGCGGCAACCAACCGCCCCGACATTCTTGTCCCGGCGCTTCTTCGTCCCGGACGCTTTGACAGACAGATTACCGTTAATTATCCCGATATGAAGGGTAGAGAAGAAATTCTCAAGGTTCATTGCCGCAACAAGCCTCTTGAAGAAACTGTTGATCTTAAGAAAATTGCACAGACCACCATTGGTTTTACCGGTGCTGAACTTGCAAATCTTATGAACGAGGCAGCACTTCTTGCTGCCAAGAAAAATAAAGCTCTTATCGGTATGGTAGATATCGAGGAGTCGTATATGAAGATGCTTCTTGGTCCTCAGAAGAAGACAAAGATTAGAACCGAAGCTGATAATAAACTTTGCGCTTACCATGAAGCAGGTCACGCAGTTGCTTCCTATTACTGCAAGAATACAAATCCTGTTAAGCATATAACCATTATTCCCGCCGGAAGAGCAGGCGGTGTTACCGTAAGTGTTCCCACCGAGGATAGAATGGGTATGACAAAGGGACAAATGCTTGACGATATTGTTTACGGTATGGGCGGAAGAGTTGCTGAACAGCTTATTCTTGATGATATATCCACCGGCGCATCTAACGATATTAAGCAAGCAACCGCAAGAGCAAAGGCTATGGTTACCAAGTACGGTATGAGCGATAAGCTTGGAACTGTTCTCTATGGTTCTGAGCATTCCGGTGAAGAGGTATTCCTTGGAAGAGACTTCTCTTCCGGCAAAGATTATTCCGAAAAGACCGCTGCTGAAATTGATGATGAGATTAGAAGAATTATTTCCGAATGCTATAAGAGATGTGAAAATATCTTAACCGAGCATATAGATAAACTTCACTTTGTTGCTGAATTCCTTCTTAAAAATGAATCTATGGATGAAGAGCAGTTCCGTGCAGCTATGGAAATGGAAAATCCCACTATAGAGTCAATTGAAGAAATCGCTGTTAGAAAGAAGCAAAAGAGCGAGGAAGAGAACAAGACAGCTCATCAAAACAATGCTAAGGCTGAGGAGGAAGAACGACTTCGTCGCGAGGAGCTTTCTAAGCGTATGGCAAACGGAGAACCTCTTTCAAATGAGCTTCTTAATGATGTTTTTGGAAAAAGTCACGTTAATAATGATACCGACAAAACCGAAAACAGCGAAGCTGAGTCAAGAGAAGATTTAAATCATACAAACGAAGAATCAAAAACAGATTCCGATAATATCGGAAATGAGTAATTTAAAGCACACGTAGGAGAAATCCTGCGTGTGCTTTTTCGTTGTTTTAACTTTTTGGTGTATAGTAAAAAGTCATATTATTGGTGTGTTTAAAAGTCTTGGTGAATTTTTTATATTTCTCTAAAAACAACAAAATAATAAAAACTGCCATAGTTTATATGGCAGTTTTGCTATTTTTGAATATATATTTTCTTGTATTCCTTTGGAGATATACCAACCGTTTTTTTGAAAAGTTTAGAAAAATAATACTCGTCGCTCAGTGCGAGCTTTTCTGCAATTTGTCGATTGTTCATTCCGTCGGCAAGCATATAAAATGAAGCTTTTACTTTTTCTTGAAGAATGTAGTCCATAAGGGAGATGCCTGTCGCTTCCTTGAACTTGTGACAAAGGCTGCTCTTTGATATAAACATCATTTTTGCCATATCATCAAGATTGAATTTATCTTTAACGTTCTCGGAAATATAGCCTTGAAGTCTTATGCACCAATCCGGCTTTTGCTTTGTTGTTGTATCTTCTGTATATTTAAAAATCTCACAAAAAATTCGGGAAATACAGTTGTCTCGCTTGTATAGAGAGTAAACTGAATCATATTTTATCAAAGCCAGTTCGTCTAAGTTTTCTTTGATTATATTCGAACTCTTGCCTTTGATAACAACCGGCTTTCTTGAATTTTTCATTAGGTCATATTTGTAACTTGTTGCGGAAATATGCCCCCAGCTTGCGTTTGAGGGTGAGAGCGTATATACGTTATGAAAAAGACTTTCGGGAACGTACATCGTTTCGCCTTTCCCGGCAACGTATGTCTTGCCTTCGTATTCGCAAAAGAACTCGCCTTCGTTCATATGTGTCAGCGATACGAAGGGGAAAAATCTGTCGTCGTGTCGGTATTTAGGTACGCGGAAGTCCTTTGCACCCAAAAGATAGCTATAATTTATCGATGAAATATCGTTGTTCACGTTTTTTATCTCCGATTTTTTTATGTATTATAATTATACATTCTTTTAAAATTATTTGCAAGATATTACAAGAAAAAAACATTATTTTATATTCGATAATTTCTTTTTAGATGATATAATGAAAATATGGAGCGTGAGCTTTTCGAATTTATAATTAGAAAAGGAAAAAATATGGAAGTACTACAAACGCTATTTCACGGCAATTTAGGCGTGAAATATTGTGACGGATATTTAGTTCCTATGCGGTTTACCGATGCTCAAATTTCTGCTGTTTCGGATAACGAATCTTTTGTAGCAAGAACGAAATGCGCAGCATCCGTTACCCTGGAGTTTATTACCGATGCAGAAAGCCTTTCTTTTGATTACAAATTCTTTTTAAGAACCGGAGTTAAAAGCACCTTTGAGGTCTTTGCCAACGGATTTTTAACTAATATGGTAAAAGATTCGGAAATAGACGATGAGGGAAGGCTTACTTTTAGATTCGAGCCGGGTGAAAAATACATAGAAATCTATATTCCAAATTACAGCGAGGTCGGAATTAAAAATCTAACCTCTGATGCTGAACTGAAACGTATAACAAAAGAACGCGAAAGAATCTTGTTTATAGGTGATTCGATTACACAGGGCGGCGGTTCTAAACGAAGCGGAATGACATATGTAAACGTTATCAAGCGAGAACTTGATTTGGAGGTTTTGAACTGGGGAATAGGCGGATATCCTTTCGATGAAAGAATAGTGGAAAAATCGAGTTTTATCCCGGACAAAATCGTAGTTGCAATGGGTACAAATAATCGTTTTTTGCCTAAGGAAAAGAACGAGCAGGCAATAGGTGCTTTTTTCGAAAAACTAAATAATCTGTATCCCAATATTCCAATTTTGACTGTTATACCGCCTTGGTCAGGCGAAGCTGACGAAATAGTTGCGCTCGGTCTAAAGCAGGTAAAGGAAATTATAGAAACGACTTCACGAAAATATCCGCAAATTAAGACTATCAACGCTTATTATATCGTTCCGCATTTTACCGAGTATTATATGGATGATTTAATACATCCGAACGGACTTGGAATGGCGGTGTATGGAATAAATCTTGCTAAAAAGCTAAAGGAGTTATAAAATGAAAAGACTTAAACAAATCGTATTCACAAAGCCTAATACCGCAGAGTTTCTCGATATGGGAGAACTTGATTTTTCTGCTATAAAAGAAAACGAAGTAGTTGTAAAAACCTATTTTTCAACTGTAAGCGCAGGTACAGAACGTGCTAATATAATCGGCAGCGACAATATTGGACCGGGACAAAAGATTGCTACATTCCCTCGCTCTTTGGGTTATAACTGCGCGGGAGAGGTTGTTGCAGTTGGCTCAGCTGTTAAAAAGGTTAAGATAGGCGACAAGGTTGTCGTTTATTGGAGTCAGCATAAGAATTATAATATAATTAATGAAGAAAACGTTGTTAAAATTGAGGACGAAAGCGTTTCGATGGAGGAAGCTGCGGTTTCCTTTATAGCTACGTTCCCGCTTGCGGCAATTCGTAAGCTGAAGCTTGAAGTCGGCGAGTCTTTGATGGTAATGGGCCTTGGTATTTTAGGTCAAATTGCTGTAAAGCTTGCTCGTGCGGCCGGAGCTTGTCCTGTAATCGCCTGTGATCCTATCAAAGAGCGCAGAGAAGAGGCCTTGAAAAACGGTGCGGATTATGTTTTTGATCCCTTTGATAAGGATTTTGCAAGTCAAGTAAAATCCGTTTGTGGCGGCGTTAAAGCCGCAATTGAGGTTACCGGTGTTGGTGCAGGTCTTGATGAAACACTTGACTGTATGGCAAGATTCGGAAGAGTAGCTCTTCTCGGATGCACTCGCAGCAGCGATTTTTCTATCGATTTTTATCAGAAGGTTCATTGTCCAGGCATATCGCTCATTGGTGCTCACACAAATGCCAGAGCGTCCGTAGAGTCTTCCGCCGGAAATTATACTCATATAGACGATATTAAGGTCGTTTTGAACTTGTGTTCAAAGCGTGGACTTGCCTTGACGGATATTATCAAGGAAACTCACAACCCCGAAAAATGCTCCGAGGTTTACACAAGACTTGTTAACGATGAAAACTTCCCCGTAGGAGTACAGTTTGATTGGAGTCTTTTAGATGAATAAGAAAATCAGAGTAGTTCATTACGGCGTGGGTCACGACCACAGCCCGCAGTTTTTGGCTTGTATATTACAGTATCCCGAAATTTTCGAGGTAGTGGGTGTTTGTGAGCCGAATCCTGAAATGTGGTACAAATTCGAAGAATTTGAGGTTTATAAAAACGTACCGAGACTTACGGAAGAAGAAATGTTTGCCCTCAAAGATATCGATGCCGCAATAGTTGAAGCCTACGACCTCGACCTTGTAAGCTATGCCCAAAAATGTGCAGATAAAGGCTGGCACGTACATATGGATAAAG
The DNA here is from genome assembly GCA_045636445.1 of Eubacteriales bacterium. Taxonomy (GTDB): domain Bacteria; phylum Bacillota; class Clostridia; order Oscillospirales; family CAG-272; genus UBA1740. Next base: position 28,459 of record JAZTXO010000047.1, read on the forward strand.
CAGCAGGTACAGATATCAAAGCCTACAAAAAGCTTCTCTCAACTCTAAAACAGAAAAATCTCGTTTTCCAAATGGGATATATGTACAGATATAACTATATGGTAAAAAAAGCTCTGGAGCTAAAAGAGCAGGGGGCTCTAGGAGAGGTTTTTAACGTTGATGCTTTTATGAATACCTGCCACCCGGCGGATAAGAGAGAATGGATGTCGCATCTTCCGGGCGGTGATATGCTTTATCTCGGTTGTCATATGGTTGACCTTGTATATCTATTTATGGGTGTACCAAATAAAATACACTCGTTCAGCAAAAATACCGGACTTGACGGTGTAGATTTTCCAGATAATGCTTGCGCAGTTTTTGAATATGACAAGGGCGTTGGTCTTGTGCGTGCAAGTGCTGTGGAGGTCAACGGATTTGGCAGACGTCAGCTTGTTGTTGCGGGAAGCCGTGGAACGGTTGAAATTAAACCTCTCGAAAGTCCGACTATCGGTAGATTTTGCTCAATAGACGAGCATTACACCTATGGCGATAAAGCAAGAGAAGAAAAAGCACCCGTCAAAGGCCCTTGGGAGCGTTATGACGAGATGATGATTGATTTTGCAGCCTTTGTAAGAGGCGAGAAAAGCAATCCTTATACCTACGATTATGAATATCAGCTCCAAAAAATGATACTTGCAGCCTGTGGTGAGGATATAGATTACAGAAAGGTTGAAAAAATATAATGAATAATGTAAAAATTTCCTACAACGGACTTATTGACGAGGCGGCGCGCTTTGTTGAAAAACTCCAGCTCCTTGACAAGCCTCTTTGGGAAAAGGTTATAAAGGTGTTTGAGTACGGAAAATTCCAAAAAGGTTGGCATGGTGAATACTGGGGTAAGCTTATGCGCGGTGGCTGTATGGTTTATAAGTACACCGAAAGCGAAGAGCTTTATAACACCTTAACCGATGCGGTAAAAGGACTTCTTGTATGCCAGGACGGCGAGGGAAGAATCAGCGCATACGATAAGGAATATGAGCTTTTAGACTGGGACGTTTGGTGCAGAAAGTACGTTATGTATGGATTTATGTACTATATGGAAATTTGCCAAGATGAAGCATTCAAGGCTGAAATTATGTCTGCTCTTACAAAGCATGCAGACTATATTATCGAAAGAATCGGAAGAGAAGAGGGACAGAAGAATATTACCGAAACAAGTACCTTCTGGCTTGGTTGCAACTCTTCATCGATTCTTCGCCCCTACGTTATGCTTTACAAGTTGACGAATAATAAAAAATATCTTGATTTTGCTGAATATATAATTTCCGAGGGCGGAATTCAAGGCGGAAATCTTATCGAAATCGCACTTGAAGATAAGCTTGCCCCCTTCGAGTATCCGGAGGTGAAGGCTTACGAAACAACCTCCTTCTTTGAAGGCGTTTTTGAGTATGCAACGCTTATGAATAACGAAAGACTCATCGAAGCTTGTATAAAATACGGAAACAAATTCCTTGAAACAGATGTAACGATTATAGGAGCAACCGGTTGCTTTGATGAGCTTTTTGATAATTCGACAAAAAAGCAGGTAACCTATACCACCTCTCATATGCAGGAAACCTGTGTTACCGTAACGCTTATGGAATATCTTTGCAGGCTTCTTGAATACACCGGCGACTCAAAATATGCTGATGCCATCGAGATATCCTTCTACAATGCTTTTCTCGGTGCTATCAACCGTGAATACGGAAATAATGAAGGTCTTCACTTTGACAGCTATTCTCCAATACTTAACAATCGCCGCGGACTTCAAGTTGGCGGAAAACAGACACTTCTTGACGGAAGCTTCTATGGCTGCTGCGCCGCTATCGGTTCTGCAGGATTTGGTGCCGTAACATCAAGATCTGCGGTGCTTGAAGATGATGTTTTGAAGATAAGCTTTTACGAAAACGGCAATATAAACTTTGGCAGAAATAAAATATCTGTTGAAACCGCATATCCCTTTGACGGAAAAATTAGCTTCAGGCTTGACTCTTGCGACTCTCCTATAAAGCTTGCGTGCAGAATTCCTGCTTGGTGCAAAAAATATACTAATAACGTTAGCGGAAGTGTTGAAAACGGATATTTTGTAACCGATACAACTCTTGCTGAAGGCGATACGCTTGTTCTGGAGCTGGATATGCCGTTTGTGACTCACAGTTCTGCCGATTTTGATCCTGCTGTAACCGATTTGTTTGCTGTAACTCGCGGACCTATCGTGCTTGCAACCGAGGATTATTTCGACCATATTTTTAACGAAAATAAAGTTTACGGACATAGCTTTGAGGGGATTACATCGTCTGCGACCATCGAAAGCAAGGATAATGTGAAGGTGTCGCTTTACAACTATGCATCTTTGGGTATGGATTGGTCTCAAAATATGACCGTTTGGTTGAAAAAATAAATGTCAAAAAGCAATATCATTCCTAAAACAGGTTTGATATTGCTTTCCTTTTTATGTATAAGATTTTGAGAATTTACCGGGAGTTATTCCGGTATGCTTCTTAAAGAAACGTACAAAGTAGCTTACGTCATCAAAGCCGCACCGTTCTGCGATTTCTGCGACAGAATAAAATCCGCTTTCAAGATATTGCTTTGCATAATAAAGACGTAGGGAATCTTGGTATTTCAGCGGCGTTTCTTTGTAATATTTCGTCCACTCGCGACGAAAATTGGTGACACTCATATTGGAAATATGAGCTAATTTTTCTAAAGATAGCGGTTTGTCGAAATTTTGATCGATATATTCCTTTGCGATAATCATTCTGCGATTTGCGGTCTTTTCGTTTTTCAAAACGAATTCGGTATATATGATTGCTAAAAGCTCGTAGAGCACAGAACTTGAATTCATTTCGTATAGCATTGCTTTTGTATTCCAAAGACTAACAAGCTTTCTAAATATCGGTTCAATTTGTTTTGTGTTTTCTATTTTTAAGAAATCGCATGTGTTGTTTAGGTTTTTCAAATGCGATGTTTCGGTATGAATGTCGAAATTTATTGTATAATGATGAAATTTGTTTTTTGTCGCTACATAATACGCAGAAGCAGGCGTGAAGAACAAGGAGTCACCGCCCTTTGCGTGTATGATATCACCGGATGAAAAATGATAATTTGCTTCTCCGTCGATTATATAAACAAGTCCGTACGAGCCTCTTCCGCTTCTGTATTCACATTTATTGTTTTTATCAAGTGTAAATTCATGAGCTAGACGAATATTCTTAATATCAATAAAAAAATCATTTGAAAGTGACATAATAGATCTCCTTTATTCAGATTGATTATAACACAATTTTTGTTTTTCGTCAATACAAAACGGACAGATTGTACCATAAACGGACAGATATTCTATTGTTTAGCATCTCGTTTTGTGCTAAAATAATAAAAAAACAATAGAGGTATCTTTGTATGAGTAAAGCGAAAATCGGAGTTGTGACACTTGGTCACTATATCTATTTCGAGCAATTTGATGGGCTTAAAGAAGAGCTTATGTCGAAGTTTTATGACTTTGTTAATCTTATTGATGAAGAAGCGTGCGATATCGTAAACGGTGGATACATTGACAAAACCGAAGAGGCGTTTTCGGCTGTAAAGATGCTGAAGCAGGAAGATATAGATATTCTGTTTATAATTCTTTCAACCTACGTTCCCTCATCTGTGTGCGTCCCCTTTGCACGCTATCTTGACGTGCCGCAGGTTTTGGTTGCGATACAGCCGTTAGCTCATCTTGATTATTCACACACCACTACCTATATGCAGCTTGTGAACGACGATGTTTGCGCAATGCCTGAAATTTCGGGAGTATACGAAAGGCTTGGAAAAAACATTCCTGCGTGTCTCGTCGCATCCTCCGCTCAAACAGAATTTTTGAAAAAAGAGGTTTCCGAATGGATTCTTGCCGCATCTGCTATGGCAGGATTTAAGTATAAAACTATAGGATATTTAGGTCATACATACGAGGGAATGTATGATATGCACACCGATCCAACGGCGTTTACGGCAGCATTCGGATCTCACGTAAAAATGCTTGAAATGTGCGAGTTATATAAGCTTTCCGAGCTTGTTACAGGTGATGAAATAAACGAACAAATTTCAGAGATCGAAAGCACTTTTGAAATATGCGATCCGTCACTCGACCCGTTAACCGATTATGTAAAGCGTGAGGATCTTGAATATTCGGCAAGGCAGGCTGTTGCTTTGAGAAAAATGGTTGCAAATAACAAGCTTTCTGCTTTGGCTTATTACTATAAAAGCGAACCTAACAACCCCTACGAGAGTTTAGCTGCAAATTTGATAGTAGGTAATACTTTGCTTACTTCATCGGGAACACCTTTGGCAGGCGAGGCGGATTTAAAAACAGCAGCTGCAATGCTTATTATGAAAAACATCGGCGGAGGAGGCTCCTTTGCTGAAATTCATCCCTTTGATATTGATGATGATGTTGTTTTGATAGGACATGACGGTCCTCACAATATCGCAATTGCCGAGGGTAAGCCAATACTCCGTAAACTGAAAAAATATCATGGTAAATCGGGTTGTGGAATAGGCGTTGAATTTTCATTAAAAGCAGGCCCCGTAACGCTTCTTAGTATCAACGTCGACCGTAACGGTAAATTCCGTATGATTGCAGCGGAAGGTATGTCGATAGCAGGGGATATTCCGCAAACAGGAAATACCAATACGCGAGTAAGCTTTGGCGAAAATGTATGCGCCTTTCTTTCAAGATGGTGTGAGGCGGGTCCCACCCACCACCTAGCTCTCGGTGTAGGTCACCATATGAACACCATGAAAAAAATCTCAAAAATGAGTGGAATCGAGCTTATAGAGGTAAAGTAAATGAAACGAGATCTTTTCGTTTTTGCAGGTCAATCAAATATGATGGGCGCGGCGGTTTTGCCGCCCCAAAAAACGCTGAACATAAAGAATTCTTATGAATACAAACACAAATCACGAAGACTTGGCAAATCCGATAATCTGTTTGTCAAGGCGGGATATCCAGTAGGCGAATTTTCTTACATAGATTTAGAGAAGGCGTATAGCGCGGATATGGCGAACGAAAAAGGCCAAAGCAGACTTTCGGATTATACAATTAACACCTTCTTCTGTCCGTCTATGTCTAATTTGAGGTCGGAAAAGGAAAAAGAAGTGTATAAATTTTCTGATTATTCCGAAGCGACGGCGCAAAACGGCTCAACCCTCGCTCCTCTTTTGGCGGAAGAATGGGAAAGCTTAGGTGGATGCTGTGCTTATGCGCATATTGCGAAGGGCGGTGTGTCTATAGATTACTTCTTTACCGATGAAATGGTTAAAGAGTATAAGGAGCGCATAAACGGTTACAACAATGCAAATGGCACCAATTATGATCCTAATATTTGGGATAAAAATCGAATGCCCGGCGCTGCAGACTATTTCTTTGAAAAATGCAGAGCTTTCCTTTCCGATGCTAAGACTCGGTTTGAAAATGACGATATGACAAACAAATGTTTTTTCTGGTTGCAAGGAGAATCGGATGCCGGTTTACCGCCAATAGTCTACGAGATGAAAATGCAGCTATTGTGGGATAATCTGAAGCAGATTGGGTTTTCGAGATTCTTTTGCATAAGAGTTGACTTCTTTGGTTCGGAAAATATTTGCCAAACAATGAAGGCTCAGGAAAGCTTTGTCAAGCACAATAAAGATGCTTATATGTTAACGAGAATTGCTTCTTATTTTACCTATCCCGGGCAAAACAAAGATGAATGGTTTAAGTCAAAACCTAACGAGGAATGTGAAAATTGCCGTGATAGCTTTTACGGTTATCAAAATCATCATATAAACGAAAAGGGCTTTTCTGTTATTGCAAAATACGCTGTAAAAAATTTATACCGTGTTCTTGTTTTGGGTGAAAAACCTTTGCTTGAAGCTGAAAATATCAAAATGTTGACTTAGGAGGTATAAAAATGTACAATATAAAATTTGAAGATTATGTTCCTGCGCCAAATCCTGCCACGGCAGATAGAATTATTGCCGCTCATTATTACGCCGCGTGGAAAAAGGGTGCTGCCGGTTTTCACGATGGATTTAATGATCTTGCGGATAAATTTCCGGATAGAACTCCGCTTATGGGGTACTATGACGAAGAAAATCCCGAGGTATGTGATTGGGAAATAAAGTGGGCAACAGAGCACGGCATTAACTGCTTTATCCACTGTTGGTACAGAAAACCCGATAATTTCGGAAAGCCCGTTACCGTTAGCGACTTGCGTTGCGGTCACGGTCTGCACGAGGCGCTTTTTAACGCAAGATATCAGAACTACATAAAATTTGCCATTATGTTTGAGGCTTCACCAAGCTGGAGCGGTACGGATGAAGCTGATATGATAGAAAATCTTATGCCTTTTTGGATGGAAAACTACTTTAAGCGAGAGAATTATTTAGTTATCGATAATAAGCCGGTTCTTTTTGTGTATAATCAAACAAGACTTGCAAATCAATGCTTTATGAGTGCTGAAAGTCAACGCGAAACCTTTGAAAAATGCAGAGAGTATGCAAAAAAACACGGTTTTGACGGAATGGTATTTGCTGTTTGTGACATAACGCCAACAGAGGATGCTAATAACGAAGCACTAAAGCGAGGATATGATTTCAGATTTGGTTATAGCTCCGGACATTGGCCGCCTTATGATTATTATCCGTATCAGGATGAAATACTGAAGGGGCAATGCGATGCGCTGAAAAAACGATTGGAAATAGATGAAAAACGTTTTATCCCAACCCCTTCTTGCTTTAGGGATACAACACCGAGAAGGACCGAGCATTGGCGACGCGTACATCCGTATGATTTTTCAAATGAAAAGATATGGTATCTATCACCCGAAAAATACAGAGAAGTTCTCGAGAGGATGAAAGAAATTTGCGATTCCTTGCTCGAAGATGCATGGGCAAGAAAAATTATGATGATCGACAACTGGAATGAGTGGGATGAAGGTCATTTTGTTGCACCAAGCCACAAGTTCGGATTTAAATATTTGCAAGCCATTAGGGAAGTCTTTACAAAAAGAGATAATCTACCTGATTACCGTACACCAAGGGATCAAGGCTTTGACAATTACAATAAATCCTGGAAAACTCCCGATTTTTCCAATTTCAATAAAAAATGAAAGAGGGCTGTTGCTTTTGCAACAGCCCATAATTATTATACGGAGTGAACTCCATCCTTTGCGTTTGCGTTTTCGTCGAGGTTGTACTTCTGCTGTTTTCTCCAGTCGAAGAACTTGATAGCAACCTGCTCGAAGAGCGCGAGGGAGAGAAGGTCCTCGTCCTGCTCCTTGTAGGGAGCAACTCTCTGACGAAGAGAATCAATCTCGGGAGCAATCTTATCAGCGGGTCTGTAATCAATAATATCCTCGTCACCGATGATCTTCTTCTTGAAGTCCTCAGAGATGGGAGCAGGGCATCTACCGTACTCACCACGAACAAGACCTTTGAACTCCTTGGTAACTCTTGCATATCTGCCTTCGTTTGCAAAGAGAACGTTGTTTACTGCCTGAGTACCAACGATTTGGGAGGTAGGAGTAACAAGAGGAGGGAAACCTGCGTCCTCACGAACGTTAGCAACCTCTTCAAGAACTTCGTCGAGCTTGTCAGATTTACCTGCCATCTTAAGCTGGCTGATAAGGTTAGAAAGCATTCCGCCGGGAACCTGGTAACGAAGAGCGTTTACGTCAACCTTAAGTACCTTGGGGTCGATAAGACCGGATGCAAGGTAATTTTCTCTGATCTTGTTGAAGTGCTTTGCAACAACGTCAAGTTTAGCAAGATCAAGACCGGTGTCGTAAGGAGTGCCCTGAAGAGTAGCAACCATAGCCTCGGTGGGAGCATGGGAAGTACCCATAGCAAGAGGAGAAATAGCAGTATCAACAATATCAACGCCTGCCTCAGTAGCAAGGAGAAGAGCAGCAACCTGGTTACCACTTGTGTCATGTGTATGGAAGTGAACGGGGATACCGATTTCGTTCTTGAGTGCCGCAACGAGTTTCTTAGCAGCGTAGGGCTTAACAAGACCAGCCATATCCTTGATACACAAGAGGTGAGCGCCTCTCTTTTCAATTTCCTTAGCGAGTTTTACATAGTAGTTAAGGCTGTACTTATCTCTGTTTGTGTCGAGAATGTCGCCTGTGTAACAAATTGTAGCTTCTACAAGCTTGTTCTGCTTGAGTGCCTCATCAATAGCAACCTCCATACCGGGCAACCAGTTGAGGGAGTCAAAAATTCTGAATACATCAATACCTGCAGCCGCTGCTTCCTTGATGAACTCTCTGATGAGGTTATCAGGATAGTTAGCGTAACCTACTGCGTTAGCACCTCTGAGAAGCATCTGGAAGGGGATATTTGGGATTGCCTTTCTGAGGATTTCAAGACGCTCCCACGGAGACTCGTGGAGGAATCTGTAAGCAACGTCAAATGTTGCGCCACCCCACATCTCAAGTGAGAATGCATCAGCAAGAGTGTCAGCTGTGTAGCCAGCAATCTTCTGGAAGTCACGTGTTCTTACTCTT
>JAZTXO010000048.1:0-15478 GCA_045636445.1 Eubacteriales bacterium
AATTAAAATAAAGTAAAAAAGAGAAGCTACCAACCAAACGGAAGCTTCGCTTTTTCTATACAAATAAAATTATTTAAGACATAAATATTCAAAGTACAAATTATCAAAATAGAAATCCGCAATATTTTTAGTTGCCAAAGCAACCTTTATACCATTGATTTCCGATGCTTTTGGATATTCTTCCCCTACACGCAAATACGATCCACTCATAACATATCCGCCATTAACGTAAAGATCATATTTTTCAAGGTGGTGATAATACCTAATTTGTACGTTTGCCCATTTACCGACAAAAATTCCCGAAGAAACAGCCGCATTGCCCGACTTATGATCGTATACTTTAAGTTCCGAGCCATCTTCGCAAGATTCAAGATAAAAGTACGGCAAGAACATACTTTCACTTCCTCTTTGAAGATAAACCTCGATTCCGCTTGTATCGGAAACATTTTCAACAAGCATATCAAAACCGATAATTACAGTATTGTCATATTCTTTGGCAATTTCGGTTGTTTTAAAATCGAAATATGCGAAACCATGCTCAGACTTTTCGAAGAAAAGTCTGTTATCCGAATCTTTTTTTGCGATTTGGGCTTTTATCTGACCATAGGGCACGGAAATCTTAAGGTCTTCGGAAATTTCATCAAAGTTTTCTACAATAACACCGCTTCTTTCGGGTAGCGCCCCATTAGGATCAAGCTTAAGAACGCATTCCTGGCTCTGCATAATTTCAAGAAACGCAAAAAGATCGGATACACTGTTCATTGGAACGTCTTTTAAAAGACTGAAGCCAAACAAAGCAGCCAAAGCATTACCAAGAGACATTGAAGAACAAGTAATAGCATCAATATCACTTAAATTATCCGAAGCGATTGCAACCTTAAGGCCGCCTTGCCAATTTGAAGTGCTGTACTCAACAGCGTGACCGAATCCACCGTCGGATTTTTTAAACGCCAATATTTTTTTGGTACACTTCTCCATTGCTATCGCAGCATAAGCCTTGGTTTCATCACTCTCGGAATTCACATTAACCTGCTTTTTAAGACCGTCTTCAATAAAATTAAGCAGATCGTCTTTATCACTTTCGGTGTAGTAGGATCTTATATTAGAGCGTAAGCTGTTAAGAGATGACCAAACGTTATAAATAACAAGAATATTTCCCCCAACCGATTCATCGCTGTTAATTCCAAGAAGAAGACTTTCAGCCGCCTTTCTTGCTTCGGGATAGGCAATCTTCATTTCCGAATAACGACCGATAGCCTTGAAAAATCCATTCGAATTCTGATAACCCCAACCACCATAAAAACCGTCGTATATAGGATTGCCTTTAGAATCGTGACCGTTTGTAACCTTTCCAAATAGACCTGCGGAATTTATGTTACTGGTCATCCACCTTATAAGAATTTGGTTAAGTGTTTCGCCTTTATATAACTCAAAGGTTTTAGAACCGTAAGTAACAATCATATCTTCCCCGTCATATCCGCCAAGCTTTGCAGACCATTCGGAGATAAGCACCGACGCAGACGCAGTATTACTCATTGCAGAATACGGATTGTTGTACGGATCTTTCGCAAGAAGCCATTTGATAAAATCAACGTGACTTTGGAATTGAGAGGTAGCGTCAGCTGTTGCAACAACCTTCGATACTGCCGAAGTAACAGACTCACTAAAGCTTTTGCTTGTTACTTCTGTCAATCTGTCAGCTCGGTAAATTATAGGCTTGTCAGCCTCGCTTACAAGGCCTTTACCAACGAGATCGTTCCAATACTCCTCGCCGTCAATTCCATCACCTATCATATTTCCAACCGAATAGGTTGGTTTTGCCCCAAGCCTATCAAGAAGTCCAACGCAAGCACCTCTGTCTCTTCCAAGCCTATTTGAATCAATAGAAGATTTAGGCATTTGAGATATGTAAAACTCACCGTTTTCATCTTGAATACTCTTTAGGTAATATATAATCTTATATTTTGCAATATCCGGAATCAGATATCTTACGCCCAAACCGTTAAGCATACCGGTGTTGAGAACGTAACTCAAAATCATACCCGTAGCTTCAGGATTTGGATATATTCCCTCGGCTCTCTTGCCCGATGCAGATGAATAAAAGAGTCCGGTAGCAGGGTCGTAGTAGGACGCAATCAGCTTAACGATTTCATCAGTAAACATCTGCTCGAAAAACGCCCTAAATGCAAGATAAATATCCTCATCACCGATGGTGTAACGTATATAATTCCATCTTGACTCATCATTTTTATCATCAATCGCAGCCTGAAGCTCTATAAGATTTAAAGTGCCGGACATTACAACGCCCTTTTCAAACAAGACGCTATCCTTCCCGGATATATACTTTTCAACGAACATATCGACCACGTATTGAATCGTTTGAAGTGATGTATATTCGTTTTTGTCGTATGCAAATGCGACCTCGCCGCCATCAGCATAAACTAAATATCTTGATTCGCTGATAGAAGAGGAAGATTCCATTTCACCTAAAAGTCTGTATGCTTCAGCCGAAGAGCTTCTGCCCGGAATGTTTCCAACAATAATTTCGTTAGGATACTTCATATTTTCAAAACCAATAAAAACATAACCGGTATTACCCGTTATATTCCTATCGATATCTTCCAAAAGTGAAAAGGCAGCATCCTCACATCCAGAATCAGAAGAATGAAGAAACATAATTTCAGATTTTGAATAAAAAAGCGTTTGTCCATCTTCAAGCTTTGGCATATTTTCGTCCTCCTTGGAATCATCTTGAGAATTATCGCTTTCATTATCCGTTTTGTCGGTAGAATTATTTTCCCCATTTTGCGAGTTGTTTGATGAATTCGTCGAAGAATTTGTGTTACAAGCTATAAAAAGCATTGATGACACAACCAATAAACAAATTAAAGAAAATATCTTATTTAACAAGATAACAATCCCTTTCAATCTAGAATAATATTACATATTTACATTAATATTATATATTATATATTCTGAAATTGCAAGTATTTGATACAAATAAATAACCAAACGGTTATTTTTCCGAATTTATTTTTTCATTTAATTTTTTTGTACTCTTCCTTGTAAACAAGTAAACGAACGCCCAAATAATAAGATATCCCGACGCAAAGGCAATTGTAAATATAAGTAACGTGTGCGGATCGTTTTTTATCCAGCCGTTAAGAAGATATATAGTAGCGTATAATAAATATAAAACAATTCCATGTATGCTTATTGCTGTAATTAGCGGAAGCTCTTCTATTTTATATACGACCGTAATTCCGGCAGCCAAAAAAGCAAGTAAAGAAACGGAAAAAATACCAAAGCAAAACTCAAAACATGAAATTTGCTCAATTACACCGCATAATCCGAGAATAGCATATATAACAGCTAAAATAATAGGTCCAAAACCAAAGGAGCATAACCCCTTAAAAAGAAATTCTTTATAGTATTTTTTTATAATTTTTTTCATATTCCATACCTCTTTTTTATCTGCGAAAAACAACGTCTCGAAACGTAATCTCTGTATCCGCATTTAAAAATAGCATCAACCGAGCCTCCAAAACCCGTTACAAATGATTTAATGCTTCTCTCGTTTGCAATGGTCGATTTATTTATCCTGATAAAATAGTTCGGTAGCTTTTTTTCGACGCAAGACAACGTATCACTAATCCGATAAGTTTTTCCGCTTGAAGATATAATTTTTGTTTTTCTGTCAATCACACTAATGCAATCAATTTCACTGAATTTTAATGACGTCACCTCATTGTCAGCATAAGCAATTATTTCATCATTTCCATTATACGCCATAACAAGATTTTCAATTTTCGCAACAAAATCATTAGCAGAATTCGAAACAATGGTTATTTCCTCTTCTTTATTCGGATCAACAATTAAGTTGAATTTCATTTTCTCCCTCCCTAAAAGTTCTTGTTTTGCTTAAATAAAAAGCCTCTCCGTTTACCTAGCTAATTATAGCATACGGAGAGGATGTTTTTTTGTTTTTTTGCTTCTTCGGCTAAAATTTAAGATTATTCGGTTTTCAAATCAAGAAGAGCATGTGAAAGATTTGCAAAATCTTCACACGACAAACGTTCGCCACGAATTTTAGGATCAAAACCGCATCGTTTAATAGCTTCACCGACTTGATCCTTGTTATAACCACCGAGCATCGCTGAAAGTGCGTTTTCAAGAGTTTTTCTACGCATTTCAAAAGCTGCTTTTATACAGTTTCTAAAAAGCTTTTCGTCTTTGATTTCATAAGGACATTCATCGTACAAATCAATTCTAATAACAGCACTATCGACCTTCGGCGCGGGAATGAAGCAGCCAGCAGAAACCTTGAAGAGCTTTCTTACGCTTCCGTAGTAACCTAAAACCGCAGTTATAGCGCCGTAATCCGAGCTTCCGGGCTTTGCGGCAAGGCGAGCTGCAACTTCGTTTTGAACCATTACGGTTATGGTTGAAAATTTTATACCCGATTCAAGAAGATGCATCAATATCGGAGTTGTGATGTAGTACGGAAGATTTGCACACACAGAAACCGGCATTCCCTCGGAATATTTTTCCACCAGTTCCGCAATATCCACTTTCATTATATCTTCATTTATAACAGTGATATTATCAAAATCGGCAAGAGTTTTAGAAAGAACGGGGATAAGTCCCTTATCTATTTCAACGGCAACGACCTTCTTATATCGCATAGCAAGTTCTTGAGTCAAGCAACCAATACCAGGCCCGATTTCAAGAATCATACGCTCCGAGGTGTCCGCGCAATTATCCGCAATATCCTCGGGAATCATTCTGTTGGTCAAGAAATTCTGTCCAAAATCCTTACGGAAGGTAATTCCCGCCTCCGCCATTACACTTTTAATAACAGAAAGATTACAAAGATCCATAGCTCACTCCTTTTCGTACTAAAAAAGCACCCCATAACGAAGTGCTCTTTTGGAGCTGATGGCGGGACTTGAACCCGCGACCTGTTGATTACGAATCAACTGCTCTACCAACTGAGCCACATCAGCAAATTTACTATAATATAATATCATTTTTTTGTTTATTTGTCAATAGGTTAAATTAAAAATATTAAAGGAGCCGAGCAAAAACATCGACTCCTTCAAACACTATTTTACAAACCCTTCAATTATATCGGCGATAGCCTCAAAATTTTCCAAACCGTGCGGATGATGTTCGCATCCGGGTTTAATAAACACCTTGATATCTCCACCGTTTTCTTTGTAATATTTCTCTACAAGAATTCCGTTTTCGGAATAAGGAACAACACTATCGCTATCCCCTGCTACAAGAACAATCGGAATATTGTTTTTTAACAATGTAGGAAGCTTATCAAAGGGATGATCCCTGTAAGAGAGCATTTCGGAAATTGTTCTGCCGGTCAGTTCAAAATATTCATCATAAAGGCTTATCTTTGCAACTCCGAGGGTACAAGGACAGCTAAGCAGATTGATTACAGGTGCGTCAAGGTAAAGTCCTGCTATTTTTTCGGGGATAATTGCAGCAAGTTTAACGGCATAAAGGCCGCCGCAGCTCATTCCGATAGGAACGCACTTTTCCGAAAGTGAAAACTCTTTTGAAACAAATTCAACAAATGCGCTCTTTCGGGACAAATCCTCAGGCTCTGCCCATCGGTGCATATTTTCGTTATACGCAATATGCCAACCACGAGACAAAAGCTCAAGCTGCGTATCGGGAAACGCATCAAAATATTCGGTTTTTAACGCCCAGTTTCCATTTGAGTTACCATTGGGACAAACAAGCTTTGCACCTCTACCCATAAATTCAAAATCGAGGCATTTGAAGCCATGATAATCGCTTACTGTAAAGTTCATCTATTTTCCTCCTTGTCACATTCACGATAGGTAATTTTAAAAGCTCGGAAAATATATCTTTTAATTAGAGATTGTTTCGCAAATTCCCCTTTAAACATCATTATATCAAAAAGTACAAGAAAAATCGCTGTAATTGGAATTGCCACCATTTTTACAGACTGATAGATAACAATTCCAAGCATTATAAGAAAAACAAAATGATAGATCGGTGCAGTAAGTATTATACCTTTTACATAAGATCTTCCGTTTTTCTCTTTGGCAGAACCTAAAAAGTACGTTCCCTCAAGAAATCCGTTGTCCTTTGTAGGACGCTCTGTCATTTCGCATTTGATTTTAAGTCTATCCCCTTTGCTTTTTATATGCATTCGGGGTTTTCCGCGAGAAAGATCGTAATTTTCCTCCGAAACCACCTTGTCGTTATCGGTTATGTTTGACATAAGACTGTCAAGAGGAGCTTTGATATCATAATTAACAAACAGCATATTTTATCCAAGCGTCAAAACAGTAACGCCTGCATCTCCTTCACCATATTCAGCATGCTTATAGCTTTTTACACGCTTATCAAACTTAAAATATTTCCACAATGCAGCACGCAGAGCACCCGTGCCCTTACCGTGAATAATTCTCACCGTAGGCATATTCATAAGTATAGCATCGTCAATATATTTATCAACAACAAACCAAGCATCATCGCCAATCATGCCTCTGACGTCAATTTCTGCCTTAAACGTGGTATTAAGCGTCTTTTTCACCTTTCCCTCGTTAACCTTCGGCTTTTCGGATTCAACATACCTTACGCCATCCTCAATAAGACGTATTTTATCCTCCGAAACCTTGGTTTTTAATATTCCGCAAGTAACAGAAATAAGACCCTTTTTATCTGCAAGTGCGCTAACAACGCCTTCTTTTGATATCGTGGTAAGATAAACCTTGTCTCCGATTTTAAGCGGTCTTGGAAGCTTATAGTTTTCGTCAAGCGCAATTTCTTTAATAGAAATGCCTTCCATAAGACTCTCGCTCTCTCTGAAACGACGACGCATTTCCTCCCTTGCAGTACTCATCATTTCGTTGCGTTTTTCTTTATCGTCCTGCTTTTTTAATTCTTCAAGCTGACGGAAAATAAATTCGCTGGATGCTCTGGCACTATCAAGTATCTGCCTAGCTTTAAGTGTTTGTTTTTGAATTTCTTCTTCGCTTTTAGCGATTTTAGCTTTCAACTGAGCTTCGGCATTTGCCTTATATTCCTCATACTCGCGACGCAAAGCTTCGGCTTTGTCACGCTCCTTTTCCATTGCAATACGGTCTGTATCAAGCCTTTCGATAACCTCTTCAAATCTCTTGTTATCACGCTCGATAAGCTTTCCTGCGCGCGAAATAATATCATCCGAAATTCCGAGACGCTCGGATATAGCAAATGCATTGGATTTTCCCGGAGTGCCGACAACCAGCTTATAGGTAGGTCGTAAGGTTTCAATATCAAACTCGCAAGATGCGTTTTGAACACCTTTAGTTTCGAGAGCATACACTTTCAGCTCGGAATAGTGAGTTGTTGCGGCAACAAGAGCTCCCTGCTCAGATACATTTTCAAGAATTGCAATAGCAAGAGCAGCACCTTCAACCGGATCTGTGCCCGAGCCAAGCTCGTCAAAGAGAACGAGGGATCTCTCGCCTACTCTTTTCAGTATATCAGCAACGTTTACCATGTGAGAAGAAAATGTAGAAAGAGAAGCTTCAATGCTCTGCTCGTCACCAATATCAACCAAAATTTCCGAGAAAATACCTAGTGTTGAGCCTTCAAGCGCAGGAACTAAAAGTCCTGATTGCGTCATAAGAGCAAACAACCCCATAGTTTTAAGCGTAACCGTTTTACCGCCTGTATTAGGGCCGGTTATAATAAGAGACTTATAGTCTCCGCCAATGCTTACGTCGATTGGAACGACCTTTGCTCTATCAATAAGAGGATGTCTTGCTTTTTTTAGGTCAACAACAGGCTCTTTTACAAGCTTAATTTTTTCAGCTCTCATATTAAGAGCCAAAGATGCAACAGCGTAATAGAAAGAAATTTCGGTAATATTATGGTAATTAAGACTTATAACCGAGGAAGATTCCGCACATTCAGCCGAAAGAGCCGCTAAAATACGATCAATTTCATGCTCTTCCGCAGCAGCAAGGCTCTTAAGCTCGTTATTAGCCTCGACAACTGCCATCGGCTCAACGAAGAGTGTTGCTCCGGAGCTTGACGTATCGTGAACAAGACCCGGCATCTCGTTCCTATATTCGCTCTTAACCGGAACAACGTATCTACCGTTACGCATCGTAACGATATTTTCCTGGAGATATTTCAAACGAACACCGCCCATATAGCCTTGGAGCGTATCCTTTATTTTATTATTTGTAATACGGATCTTACGTCTTATTTCAGCAAGTTCGAAGCTGGCTTCATCGGCTATAAGCTCTTCCGAAATAATTGACTTAGTTATTTTGTCTTCAAGCTGTCTATTTGAGATCAAACGCCTGAAAACCGAGTCGAGAGAGGTTTCAAAGGGTTTATCTGTATTAATATAGTCCAAAAGAGACCTTGCAGACCTGAGAAGCGACGCAATTTCAAGAAGCTCCGCAGGCGAAAGAGTTGCCCCTTTATACGCTCTATCAGCAGATGAAGTTACCCTTTCCGGTGCGGAAAAAGAAGGAAACCCTTTTGCATTTATGAGTCTTTTGGCATCATCTGCCTTTTCAAGTCTATCAAAAATTGTATCGTAATCGTCGCAAGGAATGAGAGAACGAGCTCTCGCCTTTGCCCCCTCGGTCGCTGCGCATTCCACAAGCATATCGATAATTTTATTAAATTCAAGAGCTTTTAATACTTTATCGGTAAAATACATAAGGCAAAAACCTTTCTAAAAACAAATACTAACGGCTTACATCCTTATAAAAATCAAGGGATTTAAACGAATGGCCGAGTTGATTTAAAATATACTCCTCGGCGGCACGTGTAAATAAATGCATATCATCGTCAGGTATATTAAATGAAAATATTTTTTCAAGAGGTGAGTATATGGCATAAGCCAAAGCGTCTTTAGCTCCATCCGAAAGAATGGTAATTACATGACTTTCGTGGGGATCTTTTGGTAGAATATGCTCTTCTACCGCTTTGTCGCGGCATTTTCTGCATTGTAAGCTGCCGCCCATAATGTCGAAGAAAAAGTCTCCTACATTTGAGCCGCAATCGCTGCAAGACAGCACGTTTGGCATAAAACCGATAATCGAGGCTGTGCGAATTTCAAAAACGGCTTTAATTTTGTTGAAATCGTACTTTCTCTTTGCGATTGCATAAAGAGAATTTAGCGAAAGCCTCAGCAAATCATTTTCAGCTTCTTCAACCGTAACATCGGATAAAATCTCGGCAATATAGTTAGCCAAAGCAAGACCTTCGATAGTTTGTCTTATATCAAAAAAGCTTTCAATAAGTTCAGCTTCCTTTACCCAGAGCTTGTCCCCTTGCTCATATAGAACAAAATTAGAGTAGCAAAACTGAGTGGTTGCAGCAAGCTTACGGCTTTTTAAGGATCTTGCTCCTCTTGCAAGTGCGGTCAACGCACCTTTTTCTTCGGTAAAGATTGTAATTAATCTGTCTGTTTCCTTAATATCTACGTTTCGGATCACAAGTCCGCGAACTTCAATATGCATTATTCCTCTTCCTTATATCCGAAATCGGAAATTATAAAATCACTGTCACGCCAATTTTCTTTAACACGCACGTAAAGATCAAGGAACACCTTGGTATCAAGCATCTTTTCAATATCTTCACGGGCAAATGTGCCGATTTTCTTAATTGTTGCACCGCCCTTACCGATGATAATACCCTTATGAGTCTGCTTTTCGCAATATATTTCCGCACGAATAGAAACAGTACCCCTTTTTTCCTTCCATTCTTCAATGGTGACGGCTACACCGTGAGGAATTTCCTCATCAAGCATACGCAGCATTTTTTCACGAATTATTTCGGAAGCAATTTTTCTTTCGGGCTGATCGGTAACGATATCATCCGGGAACATCCAATCGGACTCGTAAAGATATCTTTCGCATTCCTTGACAACTATATCAATTCCCTTTTGAGATTTGGCAGAAATAGGCACAACCGCATCAAAATCAAATGCCGCAGAATATGCCGCAATAGTTTTTGCAATGTTTTCAGCTCTAAAGGAGTCTGTCTTGTTAATTACCAAAACAGCACCCATTCCGTCCTCCTTGAAGCGTTTGATAAACTCCGCTTCTATATCTCCAACCGCTTCTCTAGGCTCAACAACGAGAATTGCGGCCTCAACACCGCCAAGAGTTTTGTTGGCGGTCTTTACCATAAAATCACCCAGCCTTGTTCTCGGCTTATGCATACCTGGAGTGTCAAGAAAAACAAATTGATCATCGTCTACCGTATGTATTCCGGTTATTCTGTTTCTGGTTGTTTGAGGTTTTTTTGAAACAATGGCAACCTTTTCGTCCAAGATTGCATTAAGAAGAGTGGATTTACCAACGTTAGGACGTCCTACAATCGCAATAAAAGCTGTTCTTTTCATAATCCTTATCCTTTAAATATCTAGAGTTGAAACTATTGCTTTTTGAGCCAAGCACTGTGCCTCATCATCCTCGGAAGATCTTTCGTGATCGTATCCCAAAAGATGAAGAGTTGAATGAACTGCAAGGAATGCAACCTCTTCAAGGAAGGTGTTCCCTATTTCCTTCGCCTGCTCCCTCGCTCTTTCAAGAGATATTACTATATCACCGATTGAAACAACCTCATCCTCACCAAAAAGCTCTTCGGTATTGAAATCATACATCGGGAAAGAAAGCACGTCGGTTGCCGAGTCTTTGTTTCTGTGCTTTAAGTTCAAATCCTTAATATATGCGTTATCACACAAGGTTACAGAAACCTCTGTTGAAAAAGGTACTTGCTCGTAATCAAGTGTTGCAGCTATGGCACGTCTTAGCACAAGCTTAAAATAATAATCACATTCTTCGAATTTATCGGTCGCAATAAAATTTATATATAATTTACGTTTCATTTGTCTGTCCTTTTGTTTTCTGCCTTGAATTTTCTTCCTTGTTGTTCACTTTCATACTTGTCATACGCTGCAATTATGCGTTTTACAAGATGATGTCTTACAACGTCTCTTTCGGTGAATTTATGAATTCCTATCCCGTCGATATTATTTAAGATTCTTGCCGCAATCGAAAGTCCGCTTTTTTTACCGAAAGGCAAATCGGTTTGCGAAAGGTCTCCTGTAACCACAGCTTTTGAATTAAAGCCAAGACGGGTCAAAAACATCTTCATTTGTTCAGGAGTCGTGTTCTGTGCCTCATCAAGAATGATAAAGGAATCGTCAAGTGTGCGTCCACGCATATACGCAAGAGGAGCTATTTCAATCGTACCTCTTTCCATGTGCTTTTGATAATTTTCAGGGCCGAGCATCTCAAAGAGAGCATCATATAGAGGACGAAGATAAGGGTCAATCTTGCTTTGAAGATCTCCGGGCAGGAAGCCGAGACGTTCCCCTGCTTCAACCGCAGGGCGAGTAAGAATAATTCTGTTTACGCTTTTATTACGCAAGGCTTCAACCGCCATAGCCACCGCCAAAAAGGTTTTACCAGTACCCGCAGGTCCAAGTCCGAGGACTATCGTGTTGTTCTTGATAATTTCGATATATTTCTTTTGGCCGATGGTTTTAGCCTTAATGGGTTTTCCCTTATTTGTAACGCATATTACGTTATTCGCAAGGCTTTCAGCCCCCTCGTCCTGATTATCCCTGACGAGACCGATTACATACTCAAGGCTGGATTCACTGATAGTTTCTCCCGCACCTGTCATGTGTTTTAGATATTCAAGAGTTCTTGCAGCCTTGTCGCAATCTTCGCTCCCACCCGAAACTACAATGCAATCGCCGTGCTCCGAGGATTTATCTCTGTTAGATATGCGAACGTTAAAGCTTTCCTCAATTAATTTTACGTTAATGTCAAAAGCACCGAAGAGAGCTGCCGTCGCTTCCTCGGAATTTGTCATAACAATCTTTTCAGCCATTCTTTATCATCCTTAATTATTCAACATTAAACTCAAGAGCTACGCCAACGTCACATAGAAATACCAAGTCAGAAAACATAACGTATCCATTATCTTCAAATCGACCGTCGCTTTTCACACTCAACAAATCAGAGTCGGATAACTTTGCCGCAGTTTTTGCCCTAAGCCTCTTTGCGGCTAAAGCAACTATTTCCGAATCGGTATAAACCGCTTCCTCTGTTTTACTTTCTATCACGTAGCTTTTGTCAATGCAGATGGGAAATCTTACGCCATTAGGAGCAGACGCCACCCACCTATTCTTTATTATATCATATCCACTACCCAAATTTCTATATTTTTTAAAAATATTTATGTTTAAATTAAATATTTTAAGGTTTAATTCGCTAAGAATAGAATTTTTTTCAGTTGTTTTTAAATAAGTACGGTCTACGTAAACCTCAACCTTGTCAGAGCATCTCCCTATCACAACGCCCTCTGCATTGCAAAAAGCAAATTCTCCGTTTAACTCAACAATACCGGAAATAAGAATATCTCCTTCCTTGACCGTATCACCGGGCGCGACCATAGCACGGCCTCTCTTAACCGAAATTTCTTCTATAACACAATCGCTTTTAGCAACAATATTCGAATATTTATATTGATTAGCCTTACCTTCATCATCTTCATTTTTTATATCCTTTTCTTTGACCGAAATATAAGCAACGCTTCCTCTTCTGTTAACGTTAACCCAGGATATTCCTTCGAAGTCGTCTAAAAGTCCGGTTTCTATCCTGCTTCGGTTTATAAAAGGCCAAAAAGTTCCCACTTTTAATCCCTGCTCGGAAAGCTCGGAGCTAATTGTACTGTCTGTAATTTTTTCATTACCCTCAATCCGTATATCCCAGACAATCATAGATGAAAAAATCATCAAAATTAAAGAAAGTATAATTCCGGCACACAAACCGGGTTTGTTATCAATACCTTTAAGGTATCCGTATATTCCCTTGCATTCGCTGTATGTATACTGGATATTACCCGAAAAACAGCCTTTTAGTTTTTCAAAATCTCGTTCTCTGATAAGAAACAAGGCATTATTTTCCCAATATGCACTGATGCTATTTTTCAAAAGCAGTGACATCGCTTTTGAGACATATTCGGAATCCAAATAAATATTCCTATAACCAAACAAAAAAAGACTAATTTTTTCCATAAACAAACTCAACTCCCGTTATTTTTCCACAAAGCTCTACTGTGTTGGATTCGAAAATGGATATACGCATATTTTTCCCTTTAACATTCACCCGTCCGCTATGACTCACCAAAGTAATTTCTTCGCAAGTATAATCGGATATACCGATTATACCCGAAACAAACATTTTTATATAATTCCCTTGCCTTTCAGCTTCAAGTCGAAAGGAGGAAGAGAGAGTTTGATTTTTGTTTATATCCGTTTTTAGCATTTTCTACCCCCAACAAGCATAAAACTTAACTAATTAAATGTATGTTTGGAGCGAGAAAAAATGACGGTAGATGAAGAAAAGAAGGAAGCAAAGCACTCATTACGTTCAAAAGTATCACTAATATTTTTTGTTTTTTTTACAACTATTCTGTTTATCTATAACACCGCTGCAAAAGAAGGGTTTGTTAACGGACTTAGATTTTCGGCACTTACTGTTATTCCGGCGGTATTTCCTTTCTTTATTCTCGCAGATTTTCTGCTTAGCTATTTCCAGCCAAAAGAAAATGTATTTAGCCGTACTTTTGAAAAACTTTTCGGAATTTCTTCCCAAGGATTCAAAGCGTACTTGATAGGAATTGTTTGCGGTTTTCCTTTAGGAGTAAAATGCGCATCTGAACTTTATAAGCAAAAAAAGATAACTTTAACCGAGTGCGAAAGGCTAAGCTCTGTTGCAAGTTCCCCATCACTTGCTTTTGTAATTTCGGGGATCGGTTTAGGACTCAGAGGAAGTATTACAGACGGTATTATTTTATATTTTTGCGTGATAATATCGTCAGCTTTAACAGGACTCATCTTCAAGAAGAAAGAACAAAAAATAGAAATTTCAAACGAAATATCCGAGCAGAACTTCAGTTTAGCAGATTCGGTCAAAAAAGCTGCTTATTCTTCAATTTCGGTGAGCGCTTATATTTCCTTTTTTTCTATAATAATCTTTTTGCTCGGTTCTATGGTGGAAAACGATCTGTTAACACTTCTTTTTTCTGCCTTTTTTGAGATCGGAAACGCATCTGTTTTAATATCAAATTCAAAAATATTATCCCCCGATTTAAGCTTCTCTCTTACAGCCTTTGCTCTCGCTTTTTCCGGATTATCTGTATTTATGCAGGGCATGGAATATCTACCGGAAGAAGCCTCAAAATTAAAAATACTTTTTATGAAGATTTTTCAGGGCGTTATCGCTTTATTGACATCAACTATCATCTTAAGATTGTTTTAATAGCAAAAAAAGAAAGCGTATCCGAAGATACGCTTTCAAAATTTATAAAATTACTTTGCAAGTCTTGCTTCGAGTGCCTCAAGCTCTGCATAAAGCTCTGCAGGAACTCTGGAGCCAACCTGAGCGTAGAACTCACGGATAGCCTTGCAGTCCTCAAGCCAAAGCTCCTTATCAACAGAGAGAAGCTCCTTGATGGTAGCTACGTCGATGTCGAGACCTTCAACGTTGATGTCCTCAGCGTTGGGAACGTAACCGATAGGAGTTTCAACAGCGTCAACCTTACCTTCGCAACGAGCGAGAATCCACATAAGAACTCTCATGTTGTCGCCAAATCCGGGCCAGATGAAGTGACCTTCGTCATCGGTTCTGAACCAGTTAACGTGGAAGATCTTGGGAGCGTTCTTGATTACCTTGCCCATATTGAGCCAGTGTGCCCAATAGTCACCCATGTCGTAACCAACGAAGGGACGCATAGCCATAGGATCGCGACGAACTACGCCGACAGCGCCTGCTGCAGCTGCAGTGGTCTCGGAGGCCATGATAGAACCAACGAAGGTACCGTGCTGCCAAGAGGTAGACTGGTAAACGAGGGGAGCAGTCTTTGCACGACGGCCGCCAAATACGATAGCGGAGATCGGAACACCTGCGGGATCGTTGAACTTATCGGAGATGCAGGGACAGTTAGCTGCAAGAGCAGTAAATCTGGAGTTGGGGTGAGCACCGGAGGTGTTAACCTTATCCTTCTTGTCATAGGTCTTATAATCCCACTTCTCGCCCTTCCAGTTAAGAGCGTTAACAGGAGGATTATCGTTAAGTCCTTCCCACCAAACAGTGTTGTTGTCAAGATCGTGACAAACGTTGGTGAAGATACAATCCTTCATAGCGGTGTGAAGAGCGTTGGGGTTAGAGTGCTCGTTAGTACCGGGAGCAACGCCAAAGAAGCCGTTCTCGGGGTTAACTGCCCAAAGTCTGCCGTCTTCGCCGACCTTAAGCCAAGCAATATCGTCACCTACGCACCATACCTTATATCCTTGCTTTCTGTAAAGCTCCGGAGGAATAAGCATTGCGAGGTTGGTCTTACCGCAAGCGGAGGGGAATGCAGCGGAAATGTACTTGATGTCACCGTCGGGAGACTCAAC
>JAZTXO010000049.1:0-14121 GCA_045636445.1 Eubacteriales bacterium
CTTTTTGGAAAGTAGGTCTGCTTTCCAAAATTTGAAATTATAAATGAGGAATCAGAAATTGATTTAGTTGTTTTAGAAAGGCCAACAATCCCTCCGTCACGGCAAGCCGTGCCACCTCCCTTTACACAAAGGAGGCTAAAAAAGAGGCTGCCTTGCGACAGCCTCTTGGAGTTTTATATTACGGTTTTAATTACTGCTTGGGAGCGTAAGGAACGAAATCCTTATTGGTATTCTCGATTCTTACGTTATCGAACGCATATTCAACGTTACATCTATCGTTATAGCAGCACTGGAACTCTACGCTTGTTATAGGTGCGTCAAGCGCGGGAACAATGTGGTCTGCCCAGTTTGCACCGTCAAGATACATTTTAACTACGCCGTTTCCATTCTCTACAGAGTGATAATATTCAGCCTTGAGAGTAAACTGATATTCAAGGTCACCGCGTGTGTCAGCAAGCGTCTTGGGAGCAAGATAAACAGCGTTATGCTTTGCGCCAACAGCACTTGCGTAAGCAGAAGTGCCATCACCAACTGTTGTTCCATCGGATGCTTGACCGTCTATTCTCAAACGAGAAGATGTACCTGTACCATTAGGTCTAATCCAAATAGTATATACAAGAGTTTCTCCCGAATAGAAGTTGATCACACACTGATTAGATCTTGTTATATCGTTGTAGGTATACCACTCAACATCTGTTTCGAATACGGATACATTGGAGGTCGCGGAAGAGTTGTGAGCGCTGATGTGGAAGGTATCGGGTTCGAAATTATTATTATTAGAATAGTACAACATAGCGTTGCCGTTGTTGTTTACGATCTGGAAGTTAGAAACAGCTGCATCAGTTCCCTCGGTGAAGGAAGTAATTCTATAGTTAGAGTCTTTGGATACAGGTCCTACTGCCCAGTCGTCAAACTCGATAACTGTGGGGTCAGCGAGAGGCTCGATTACGGTGTGAGCGGAAATGGCAAAGGTGTTAACAGAGCTGTCAAATCTCTCGGAGGTAGCTGTGCCGTCATCATTGTAGGTCTTAACTGTCCAGCCCTCGAAGCCGTTCATACCGTCGTTAAGAGTGAGGGTTACGTTTGCATTTTCAGCAAGGATAAGAGTTGAGCCGCCACCGTTGATGGAAGCACCCTTAGCGTAAACGTAATTGTATTCGGTAATGAGTTTTATGTCGTTCTCGGTTTTATCGTTAACAAGTACCTGCTGTGCGAAAGCGGTGTAGTCTATCATATTGAGATAGAGGTTCTTCTTGTTACCGTCGATTGTGCCGTCTTCTTTAGAGATAAAGTCCTGCTTATAAAGACGGGTGAAGAGATATTCCATTACGGAATAGGTCTTATAGGTTGCATCAGCGGGAATTTCGCTACCGTAAAATGCGGTTGCAAATCTCTCTGCGGAAACTGCGCTTGCGGGAACGCCATCGGTAACGAATGTCCAATAGGTAACGTCGTCAACTTTATAGTTGTAAATGCTGTCTGCGGAGAGAGCATTTGCATAAAAGACCTCTGCATCGGGGTTGGTTGCGGGATTCTTCTTGTAATATGCAACCTTGAGGTCGCCAAGAGCTTCTGTGGTGGGGATGTTGGTAGCGAACATGATCTGAATCTGGTCGCCATATACAAGGTTTGTGCTTACGATTGCGGGATCAGCATTTTCTTCCGCAGAAACATTTGTTACGAACATGCAAGCAACGAGTGCTGCAAGGAGTGCGATAAGTGAGACTATTTTTGCAAGTTTGTTGTTTTTCATAATTTTTACCTTTCTAAAATTTGTTTTTTTGTTGTGGGAAATCATGCCCAACCGTCACTGTCGACTGTTCCGTCCTCAATGTTCGGACTTGATGTTGCGATGATGTCGGATAGATAAAACAGACTAATTTCTATTTTAGTTTCCGTATACGGTTCTTTTCTATCTTTCATCAGTTTCTCCTTTCTTTTTTTGATTTTTTATATGATTTTTGCTAAAAACTAATTAATCAATCGGCACAAAGCCGTCGGGATCCGAGGGAAGATAATCATCGGGATATGTTTCTTCGTCGGGAAGCGGAGGCGCGGGAGTATCGTTGTCATCGGGAATCTCGATTGACGGAGGAGTAACGGTGCCGCTTCCTGTTCCGGGCTGCTCGGGATCGGGAGTGGGATCAGGATCGGGATCGGGATCGGGATCAGGATCAGGATCGGGATCGGGAGTGGGATCAGGATCGGGATCGGGAGTGGGTTCTTCCTCTATTCCGGGAATAAAGTCATCCGGATCGGGATTCGGTGCGGGAAGAGTGTCCACTTCCCTCTCGGTGTACTCAAGCTCGGTGGTATAGATAGCAAAGTTATCAATACTGAAGCTTACAGAACCTTTGCCATTATATACGTTAAACGTGAAGTCGGTAATGCTGCCAAGCTTTGAAGTATCCTTTTCGGTAGTGTTGTCAGATGAGGTGAAGGTGGTTATCTCACCCATATAAAGGTCGTTATTAAATACCCTTATTACGCCCACATCAAGGTGATATTCAAGTTTAAGGTCGAACCACTCGTCATAGTAGCCTATGGGGAGTCCCGCAAGACAAACTAAACCGTCCTCGTTGGTTGTCATATTGATCTGTCCGTAGCGGTAGCCTTTACTGTTATTAACGAACACTATCTCAAGGAAATTATCCGCCGAGCTTACCGAGTTTAATTTAATACTTGCTTCAAAGACGTATGCGTTGGGGAAATCTCGCATCTCTGTGGGTACAGACATCTTTAAAGTATGGCCGCGCTCGTCATTAGCTCTTGCAGGCGCGTATACGGAGAGGAATTTGTTTCCCGTTACCTTGTCCGTTCTGACAACCGCGGTAGCTCCGCCCTCGTTTGTTTTACTGGTGGGATACGCGGCGCTGAAGCCATTTTCTGTTATAACGTCGTAGCCTTTACCGTACTGATTTGAGGTTATCTCGCCTTCAAAGTCCTCGGTTAGCGGCTTTTCGGGATACTGTATTTGTTCATCGGGGTTAAAGGTCTTGGAAATTCTCGATGTTCTGATATTATCGATATAATAATTTGCATAAGTACCCGACGGGCTGCAAAGAAGCATTTCGGTAACGGGATTATTGATAAGCGAAGCAGAATATAGTGCATTTCCCTTGCCCTTTAACAGGTCGTTTACGTATACCTTATACTCACCCTCTGCCCAGTAATATTCAAATCTGAATTTAATTTTCTGGTCAACGTTTCCGAGTACGGCAATAACTGCGCCGGTGTGGTCGTAGAGTATAACCTTTCCTGCCGAGGTTGTACCGATGGTAGGATAAAGCACGATACCGCCGTTTGCACGTATGATCCACTCTATAAGGTGAGAATTATTGTCATCGCTGCGATCATTGTAAATGCAAAGATCAAATTCGATTACCGCAGCGTTTGCCTGCGCTGACGTCAGATTTATTGGAATGTTAATTCCATGGTTTCGACCGTTCACTTCTCCGCCTCGGTGAACACCGATAACGTGCAACACCTTGTTACCGTCTATCTCTTCGACGGTGACGGACGCACCCTGGTTTAACACCTTTCCGCTGTCAACTCCTATACGGAACTGCTCGGGAATTTCGCCGTCATCAAAGGTTACGGGAACGTCGGGAAGCAGAGTATCCGCATCCTTAATTATCGTTCCGAGATCTTCAAGAATTCTAACGAACTCAACTCTTTCCTTTTCGCTGAAAATCTTTACCTCATATTCGGACAGGTCGAGAGCGTCTGCAATATACGAGGTGATAGAGACTGTAATACCGCCGTAGCCGTTTACGTCACCCTCCGCCGTGTTTGCAACAGCCGAAGGACATCCTTGAGAAACAGGTGCCGAACCGGTTCTGCGATAACCGAAGGAGCCGTCCATCTGCATAAAGCCTCCAAGCTGGGCGGCAGTTGCATCTATCGCTTTGGTAATATTAGCGTATACGTATTCCTTTACCTCCGCCAGTTTCTTCTGTGCCTCGGCGGGTGATGAGGAACACTTTCTTATGTTGGTATAAATATGCTCAAGACTCGCCCAAGCGTTCATTATCTCTACGTAAACGTCTATCGGCTCTGTCTCCACGTCTTTTGAGAGCACTTCAATTACCGTTTTCAGCATCTCTTCTTTATAATTAAGTTCAAGACCAAGAGCGTTATAAACGTAGCCTATTTTATGCAAGCTGTTCGTCGCATTGTAGGTGAGAACGGAGGACCATGTACCCGTATTCGGGTCTTGGTGCTTTGAGAAAAATTCGTGAAGAATGTTTACGTACTCGCGATTTGCGTTTACCTGCTGCCAGGTAGTCTGGAACTCGTTGCCGATAGCGTAGAGCTCATATGCGCGGCTGTCCGCATCCTTTATCGCCATAACCTTTTCGTCAAGGGCGTTTATGTAATTTCGGAATTTTTCCACACTTTCAAACTGGGAAAGCATTCCTGCTGTCGGCACTACCTTGGATACAGCGACAGCGGCATTACTGCTTAAAGAGAGTTTTCCGCTTAAACGACCTTGCGAGGTGGGATATACCTCAGATACTCCAAGCTTTGTGAGAATGCTTTTTGCGCTTCCGAGGTCACGTGTCATACGAGTCTGCAAACCTCTTTCATAAAGGAATGCCTTCGGCCACTGGGGATGATAGAAATATCCGTCCTCGTCTTGAAGACTCTGCACCCACGAACCAATCTGCTCAAGCATCCAGGAAGGCAGGGCTTTTGAATAATCGTTGCCAAACATTTCTGCCATACCGCTTGCCTCCACAAAGCCAAGAGCACTGTACGTACTCTCTATGTCGGGCAGGAAGCCTATTGTATTTCTGGCTGAATTGGAGAAGTAGAAACCGCCAATATCAGCGTCATACAAATTCGCGAGCCAGGATATTGCTTCGGGTCTATACATTTTATAAAGGTTTTGCATAGAGGCTACGACCTTAGCGCCGTATTCCTTACCTATTGCATTTTCAAGCCTTTCCCACTGCTCTTCTCTTATTTGCTTTCCTCTTTCATCAAGATATTCAACAAGAGACAGAGATTTATATTCAAAATAGCCGTCTTCAAGCTCAAGGGTTGCCTCGGTAATGTAATTATTTAGCAGGTAGCTTACCGCAGTTTCGTCAAGGTGCCAATCAGTCCAAACGATAGCCACCGAGCCGCCTTCTGCATAAACGGCATATCCTACTCTATCCTCCATTAACTCATCTATATCAAGAGAATCGTCCAGCTCTTTTTTTATAGCTTTTATAAGAAGCTGCTTTGCTTTAACCGAGATAGGACGCGAGGTGTCGCCTATAACGATCTCATGAGCAGCCTTCTCGTATGTATCGTTGCAAACACGGGGATATTTGCCGATATACATATATATGTCGTTCGCCATTGAATCAACCGAGTGATACGCAGAGCTTGAGGAATCAATATTCGTTACTAAAACAGGCTCCGTTTTATTATCATATATCACACCGCTTGAACCATTAACGTTTGTATCTCCCTGCGAGTCTTGAGACAAATTATCGGAAGAATTCTTCGTTTTGCAGGAAAACAAAGTAACAAACGATACAAAAAGCAGTACAAACATCAAAGTTATACGCTTCATATACTATCTAATCCTTTCATTTATAACTTATATAGGTCTATTCTTATTTCTTTGCGTACTTTATCCAATTATTTTCTCGCTCCATAAGCAAGGCGAAGAATCTGTCACACTCGCTCATCGGGAAGAGAGGAATTCTGTATTCATCAAGCTCAAGGGCTCTGAAAACGCTTTCGATTAATGCGATACATCCGCAGCTTGTTCCGTTCATATCGCTTTCATAGGTTTTCTCAACAGAGGTGGGCAGCATATGGTTTACCGGAACACAATAGTTCGGGCAATAGGAAAGCGCTCCGTCGGGCTTTTTATATACCGCGATTTTATCTCTTGTGCGTCTTATGCCATCGACAGCGAGAGAATAGGTGTATTGAAGGAGCTTATCCGCTCTTTCTTTATCATAGTACTTTCTCGCATTTTCAAGAACGAGGGCAACTGCGTGCCAAGGGTTATAGACACTTGTAATTCCGTCGGGAATTTTCTCGGACATTATTACCTCAAAGGCGCTCTTTATTGCAGCTTCGGGATAGGGGAATGCTATTCCGTTACCGCCGATAACTCGATACGCCTTATACATTCCGTTTATTGCGTAATCGTTTACTTCATCCTGGAATGTTCCGTTCTCCTTCAAATGTTCGAGAAGGAAATCGGTGGTCATTTTCACAAGGTCGACTCCGAGTCTTTTACCGTAGCTTTCGGTCTGTCCCCAGAACGAGAGCATTGCGCTGGCTACGTGGTAAGAGCGGTGTTCAATATCCTGCTCTGCAAGGTATGCCTTGTAGTTTTCTACGCTTTGATACTTTTCCGGAATGTATTCTTCATTATTATCCTTATTATCTGCAGTAGGCAGGGGCATAGGATATTTCGGAGTTAAGCCAAAGGCTCTCATAATTCTCGTGGCAACATTTAGGTCAAGTGCCTCACGCGCGGGAATTGCAACGCCCTTGGGATACTGGGGATGATAGAAATAGCCGTTTTTATCCTGGATAGAAAGAACGAAGTCCCCTACTCTCTTTTTTAACCATTCGGGAATAACCTCTTGATAGGGCTTATCTATTACCATATAATTTGAAGCAAAGCCTATTCCGTCAAGAGTGGAGATAATGTCGGGAAGATAGCCGTCGGTGTCACGACCGCTTATTGATGCATAAAAGCCGCCGACTTCGGGGTCGTAAAGACTTGCGGTCCAGTCTACCATTTTGACGTCATAAACGTCGTAAAGCTCTTTTATAGCATCGGCAACGTCGGCACCAGTTTTCTCTTCAAGCTTTTTCCATAAAGGAAGTCTTTCTTTATCTTCG
The DNA here is from genome assembly GCA_045636445.1 of Eubacteriales bacterium. Classification (GTDB taxonomy): domain Bacteria; phylum Bacillota; class Clostridia; order Oscillospirales; family CAG-272; genus UBA1740. The sequence continues at coordinate 6,865 of JAZTXO010000049.1, forward strand.
CATCTGTACATTTCCCAAAAATCTCCTTTTGTTTTCTTTGCGAATAGATTGTTTTGATATGTATACATTAAATTTAAGGCATCTTCTTTCGGCGAAAGAAGATGCCCCATGGGGCAAATTTTTTTTTGCTACATTCTATATATATTTTATTAAATTGACAAGCGAAAAACTCGGCTTCTTTTGAAAGTCCCTCACGCTTGACAACAAACAAAACCACTGCTATAATAATTATACCTTAAAAACACGGACATTTGCAATAAACCAATGAGACATTGTTATAGGCAAATAGTCCCGAATGGAAATGTTATGAGTAATACAAAAAATTATAAAATCGAAATTCACTCGATTAACAACGAATTTCTCGTTAATATTGACACCCGTCCCACCAAGGTATTTTTACAGAACGGATTTTACAAAAGGGACTCGGATCGTGAAACCGAGAAAAACCAAACCTTGACTTATTCCCTGCCACATATGCACAACTATGCGGAAATACACCTGTTTTTAGGCGAGGAGTGCAAAATCATTATTGACGAAAAGGAGTATTCGGTTTCTGCGGGTACTATGCTCTCTATTCCGAAAAGCACCTATCACTTCACGAGAATTTCAAAAGGTGCGGAGCATAGCGCTTTCCAAATCGACCTACCTATAAATAAAATAATGACCTTCGACCTGCCGACGGGGCTTGTCGAGAATTTTTTCAAGGAAATAGATGGTATTAACAGCTCCAACGACCATTCGAAAATCGCAAACTACATCTCGTTTTTCGCTTCATTTTTTATAAAAAGTAAAGCAAATCCTGCGGCTAAAAGCAAGGACTACGGCTTTATTATCGACTCGTTTTTCGGTCTTAATTACAACAAGCCAATACACCTTGCCGACCTTGCGGAGGAGCTGCACATTTCGGTAAAGCAGGCGGAGCGGCTTGTGGTTTTGCACACCGGCTACACCTTTAATACCGCCCTTACAAATAACCGAATCCGTGCGGCGGAACACCTTATGAAAACCACCTCGCTTTCTATCAGCGAGATAGCAAATCTCGTAGGATACGAGTCTCACAGCGGTTTTTGGAAGGCATACAAAAGATACCGAGAAAACAAAAAATAACAGTTTTTACCAATCAAAGAGATATAAGCACTGCTACCTATTTCCTAAAAAGACATTTTATTCCTCAATTAGTCCTAAAAGGTAATTGAACGCTTAAAACCCAAGTGGTATAATTTACGTAGTGATTTTTTTTACAGAACGGAGAACAAAAAATGCATTTAAGAAAAAGTAAGGTTTTAAGAAAAATACGCGAAGGCAAGACCGCCCTTTGCACCAAGCTCAACCTCGTTGACCCAAGAGTTGCGGAGATTGCCGCTATGTCGGGAGTTGACTGTATTTGGGTAGATATGGAGCACGTGCCTACCGACTACACCGAACTTGAAAACGTGATAAGAGCCGCAAAGCTTTACGACGTTGACACTCTTACAAGAGTAGCAAAGGGAAGCTACAACGACTTTATCCGTCCTCTTGAAGCCGACTCTACCGGAATTATGATTCCTCACCTTATGAGCCTTGAGGAAGCAAAGCAGATAGTTTACTACACAAAGTTCCATCCCATAGGACGCCGTCCCATTGACGGTGGTAACGCTGACGGAAGCTTCTGCCGCGTTGGGACCCTTGATTACATAAAAGAGGGCAACGAAGAGAGATTTAACATAGTACAGATTGAAGATCCGGAGCCTATGGAAGAGCTTGAAGAGATCTGCGCTCTGCCCGGCATTGATATGATATTCTTTGGCCCTGCCGATTTCAGCCACGCTATCGGAATGGCTCACGACATATTCAACGAAACTACCCTTGCAGCAAGAAGAAAGGTTGCCGAATGCGCAAGACGTCACGGAAAGATGGCGGGAACTGTCGGAAACCTTATGAACTACAAGGATCTTGAGGCCGAAGGCTTCAACTTTATCAGCATCGGAGCTGATGTAATTTCCCTTACACAGTACTTTGACAATATTGTAAAAACGGTAAACGAGTAATATGATTGTTGACAATATAAAATACGCTGACAGATATTTCGGCATTGACAAAAGATTTGAAAAGATTTTTGCCACCCTCGAAACTTTAAACAATGACAGTCCTCTCGGCTGGCAGGAGTACGACGGGTTCAGAATAGGCGTTTCCGAATGCGAGACCTTTGACAAGGACAATGACGGTAACGACCGTTCCGCCGAGGCACACAGAAAATATGCCGATATTCATTACGTTATTTTGGGCAACGAGGGCATAGGCTACAAAAGCACCGACGGTCTTGAGGCTATAACCGAATATAACGATGAGCAGGACTATCTGCTGCTTTCGGGCGAGGTAAACCATTTCCATTTAAGACAAGGCGATTTTTGTATTGTCTACCCCGAAGATGCTCATATTCCGCAAATGAAGGCAGGTTCAGACACACATCTCAAAAAAGCGGTGGTTAAGTTCAAACTTTGATATTGGATTGAGAATTATGAAAAACGAAATAAAGTTACATATTCAATGTTTTCTTTACTCCTTAATTGTTTTTATTCTTAACGGTACTCTGCTTCAAACATTTCTCTTGGAAAACGGACTCGATGAGCAAACCGTAACCTTTTCGCTTTCGGTTTTGCAGATCGTGCAAATGCTTACGATTTTTCTGTTTTCGGGAATCGTTGATAAACTTAACAGATTAAAAAAGGTAACGGCGCTGTCGTTTCTTATATGCCTACCTTTAAACATCTATTTCCTTTGTTTATCATTCACTCCGGGAACAGAAACTCCGATTCTGTTTCTCATTTTTGGCATTGCTTTTAATATTTTCCTCGGTCTTTACAACGTTATCTCCTATAAGCTTCCCTACTGTGTTATTGAAATTGAGAGGTATGGAATTTTTACTGCTTATTCGGGACTTTTCTGCGGTGTAATAACCTTTTTAGCTTCTATCGGCATTGTTGCTTTGCAGGGTAAATTCTCATACTTTACGGTTATGAGAATGATGTATATTCTATCTCTGATTTTTATCGGACTTGTTATCATCGTCACATTCTGCATGAAAGAAACAGCTCCGCCTACAATCGAATCAGAGACAAAAAAATCGAGAAACATTCTGAAATACAAGCACTTTACGGCATTGATAATTCCCAACGTTTTACGCGGTTTTTGCTTTGGTATTATCGGAATGGCATCCACTATCGGATACTATACCGGAGATATAAATAGCACTTCTGCCTCGATTTTAGTTACGATTACTACGATTTCCTCAATTGCAAGTTCTTTGGCTTACACCTTGCTTAACAGAAAGGTCAAAGAAAAGCACACCTTGATTTTTTCAAGCATTTTCGTCTTTATATTCCTGTCGCTTATGATTGCATTTAACAACACGACAGCTTTCCTCGTATTTTACGGACTTGCATATTTCTTCTTTAACCTGATAAATACGGCTGTACCGATTATCGTTGTTAAAATCGTTGATTACGACGTAATAGGACAGTATTCAGGCGGTAGAATGCTTTTACACACTCTCGGAATTTCGCTCTCGGGCTTTGTTTGCATTCCCCTATTCAAGCTTATCGGAGTTTTCCCGACCATACTTCTTGCGGGAATAACACAGATTATATCTGGCGTAATCTACTATACATATACCACTAAAATAGAAAGAGAAAAATCGGCATGATCTTTTTTGATAAAGAAACAAAAACATTTTACCTTGAGGGTAAAAGCACAACCTATGCTTTCTTTATAAATAAATTCGGATATGCGGAGCATCTTTACTTTGGCTCTCGCATTGGCAGAGATCCCCTATTCTACACAAGAGGAAAAGGCGGAAGAAGCTGCGCTGCAACCGTACCCGGTCAGAAAATCGACGGATTTGAGGAAGGCTCGTCATACCACTACTTCCCCTCCGAGCTTTCGTTCTACGGTAACGGTGACTTCCGTGAGCCTTGTGTGCAAGTGGAAAACGAGTCGGGTGATAGAATTTGCGATCTTCTCTACGATTCTCACGAAATTCTTCCCGAAAAACCGGGTATGAAGGGTATGCCGTCTATGAAGGGCGATGAAACGCTTGTTCTTCACCTTTACGACAGAGTCAGCGATTTCGGCGCAGACCTTTACTATACCGTTTATCCCGATTGCAACGTAATTGCAAGAAGAGTCGTTTACAAAAACTGCTCGGACAAGCTTATAAAGCTCCGTCGCGCATACTCCTTCTCTATGTCGCTTCCAACCCAGGATTACGACCTTTTAAGCCTATACGGAGCTTGGGGAATGGAGCGTAGAATGCAGAAAACGCCTCTTCAATACGGAGTAGTTTCTATTGATTCCAAGCGTACCACCTCCTCTGCGACTCTCAATCCCTTTATTGCCCTTCTTGCAAAGGGGGCTACCGAGGAGCTTGGCGAGGTTTACGGCGTAAACCTTATTTATTCATCCTCCTACGTTCTCAAAGCCGAGGGTGTTAACGACGGACAGACGCTTCTTACCGGTGGTATTAACGACTTTGACTTTAGCTGGAGACTTGATGCAGGTGAAGAATTTGAGACTCCCGAGGTTGCCATTTGCTACTCAAACGAGGGTATTGGCGGTATGAGCCGAGAGTATCACGACGCATACAGAAATTATCTTATAAATCCTAATTTTGCAAAAAAAAGCCGTCCCATTGTTATCAACAGCTGGGAAGGCACTTATATGGATTTTGACAACGAAAAGCTTATGGCTATTGCAAGTGCTGTCAAGGGTACGGGAATTGACACCTTTGTTCTCGACGACGGCTGGTTCGGCAAAAGAAACACCGACGAAGCAGGTCTTGGCGACTGGTACGTCAACGAAGAGAAGCTAAAAGGCGGTCTTAAGACGGTTATCAACCACGTTAATTCTATTGGAATGAAGTTCGGTCTTTGGTTTGAGCCTGAAATGGTCAACGAGGACTCGGATTTATACAGAAATCATCCCGATTGGGCAATACACGCTCCGGGCAGACTTCCCTGCTACACAAGAAATCAGTTTGTTTTAGACCTTACAAGAGAGGACGTTCGCGATTACATTGTCAACTCTGTAAACAAGGTGCTTCACGAGAACAAAATCGAGTACGTAAAATGGGATTATAACCGAAACGTAACCGAATCGTACTCCTTGGGACTTCCTGCTGATAGGCAGTCGGAATTTGCTCACAGATATGCCCTGGGACTTTACGACATATTTGACAGAATAATTCTTGCTAATCCCGACGTTCTTTTTGAGGGATGTGCAGGCGGCGGCGCAAGATTTGACCCCTCCCAGCTCTACTACTTCCCGCAAATTTGGACCTCGGACAACTCGGATGCCGACGAAAGAACTCTTATTCAGTACGGCACGTCTATTGTGTATCCCCTTTCCTCGATGACCTGCCACTTATCGGTAGTTCCCAACCACCAGACAAGCAGAGTTACCGACGCCAAGACGAGAGCTGATATTGCTCACCTTGGTACAACCGGCTACGAGCTTGACACCTCGGTATTTACAGACGAGGACAGAGAGCTTACGAAAAAGCAGATTGAAGAATACAAGGAAATGGAAGAGCTTATTCTTGAGGGAGACCTTTACAGAACGGACAATCCTATGGAATCAAACTTCTTCGGATTTACCCTTGTTTCAAAGGACAAATCAAGAGCAGAGCTTACCTGCTATCAAAGAATGGGCAGACCGAACGCACCTCTTAAGAGATTTGCTCCGAGAGGACTTGCTCCCGAAAAGAAGTATTACGTTCCCGAGCTTGGCTTGATTTTCTCCGGCGCAACTCTCATGAACGTTGGACTTCTTCCGGTGTTCGAACGCGGTGACTTCAAAACTGTTAAATATCATTTTGAGGAAAAATAAGATAGAGCCTCCCTTGTGTAAAGGGAGGTGGCACGGCTTACCGTGACGGAAGGATTGTAAAAAATTTAAATTTTATGACAAAACAATCCCCCAGTCGGCTTCGCTGCCAGCCCCCTTTGCACAAGGGGGCCTTTCATTTTTTCATATTTTCATATCTTTCATTTTTTCATATTTTCATATAAAAATAAAAAAAGCATTTACAAAGCGAACTTTTTGTGCTATAATAAGTTTGCCAAACGAATTTAATATTTCTTCAAATAGGTATTTTCATTTTAAGGGGATACTATACCCTTTTCCCGTTCATAATAACCATAAAGACTTATACGTTTAGGTAAAAACGTGAGTCTCGGTCTTTATGGTGGGTGAAAATCTATTTGAAGAAAGTTCGTTTGGCGACAGCTTAGAGTCTCGCGTTTTTCGGTGCGGTGACCTAGGTTGCCGCACTTTTTGATTTTTAGGAGGAAATTTTAATGCCAAAGCTTAACAAACAAGGACAGATCACTATTCCAGAGGATCTGCGTTCCTCATTAAACGCCTTTGCGGGTATGGAATTTGAGGCAAAGGTTCAGGATGGGAATATATTGCTTATTCCTTATCACTATGAGTGCGCTGACTGCGGCACAAAAATCCCAGAGGGAACAAAAAGCCATCTTTGTAAAAAATGCGCTGAAAAACGAACCACGCAGGTATATTAAAAAACATCCGACACTGGAAACGTGTCGGATGTTTTTATTCTGTTTTAGAGGATATGACTTCTTTATGTACCGAAGCTACCGTTACCTATCGTGGGCCCCGTGCGAAAAGGAGACTTTGGCGCAAAATATCCCGAAAATCACCTGCCGGTTGAACCGAAGCCGCCTGCACCGCGTACAGTGTCGGAGAGCTCGTCGGTGAGCTCATACTCGGCTTTCAGGAAAGGAACGATTGCAAGCTGGGCGACTCTTTCGCCTGCTTCAACTGTGGCCGAGATTTCCGAATGGTTATGAAGAGCAACCATAATTTCTCCGCGATAGTCGGCATCAATAACGCCAACCTTGTTTGCGGGAGCGAGACCACGCTTGGTTGCAAGGCCCGATCTTGCAAAGATAAGTCCGCAATATCCCTCTGGGATTTCAACCGAAATTCCGGTATGTATAAGAATGGTTTCACTTGGAGCTACGGTTACTGGGGTATCAAGGTTATAGAGGTCTGCACCTGCGGAATATTCTGTTCCGTAGGTAGGAATTATCGCCTTTTCGTTAAGCTTTTTAATTTTTATTTTCATTTTCTTTTTCCTTTAGCTTTAGATTGAAGCCTTTCTTTTTGGAAAGGCTTTTATTATTCGTTCTCTAATTTCTCACGCAAAAACTTTCCGGTATATGAGATTTCGCACTTTGCAACCTCTTCGGGAGTTCC
>JAZTXO010000050.1:0-22972 GCA_045636445.1 Eubacteriales bacterium
TGCAACTGTAGATGGAATATTTGCTGTTAACAAAACGTTCTTTATGCAATATATAGCTTGATATCCATAAAGCTCCTCGCCTGTCATGGCATAGCGGAACGCCAAAGCTTCAATACTCTTCATCGTCTGCTCATCCCAATAGTAATCAGCAATAGTTGCAGATTCGGGCATAATACCATCGCACGGAGCGTAGGAATCGGACATATATGAAGCGTATGCAGCCGCATTTTCCTCTGCCGTAAGATTTTCACGTATCTCTCCGATGGAATTCTCGGTAAACAAAATTCTCGGGTGGCTCTCTCCGGGATAAACGGGAGGCGTGTCATACTTGTTTACCGAAGTAAAGCTCGTAGAATGATATGTTCCAAAATCCTCACTTTTAAATCCTGCGACAAGTTTTTTATAACGTTCTATCATTTGCTTAGTAGTCATAACAACGTTTCCTTCTTGATCATCGTACCTGTTCATTTCATTTTCTAATTGGTTTTGCTCTTCATCATAGCGCTTCTGATCTTCAATATATGCCAGCCATTGAACGTAATGCTCCGAAGCATAGTAGTCTATCCATTTAACTGTTTGTACGTCACAACAATTTTTCGGAACAGTAAGTACTCCTTGACTTTCGTAAGCACTACTCAAACGGTCCATAACATATAAATAACCCATCTCGTTATTTGATATAATAATCAACCGTCCGTTTTTTTCGGCAATAATATAATGAAAAGCATCCTCGTTTGAAAGCTCCTCTAGCATTGCAACGTACTCAGCCGTAACACCACGGTTTGTATGACCGATGATGACCTCGGTGCTTGTTTCAGGCTTTTCGTCGGTTATGACTGAAGCACCTATGCCCAGAAGCGGCTCAAGCGAATCCGCGAGCTTGCGAACGGAGCTACATGCCTCAGCGTCAACGACAATAGTATATCTTGTGAAACCGTCATCGGACAATTTGAGCGATTCGCCATTGGTTGTTGCAGTTCCTCCATTAGTGCTTGTATTGTCACAAGAGCAGAAAGAAACGAGAACAAAGACCATCAGCAATAATAATCTTTTGAGTTTCATAAAAACCTCATATGCTTATTATTTCTTTACAGAAATTACTCTGCTGCATTCTCATTGATATATCCTACGTAGACGTTGTCAAAGTTTACGATCATCGCTTCTGCAAGTGCGTTATAAGCGGTAAACTGACACTTTGTAAAACCAGAATAAGATTCAGGCGCTGTACCAACTCCCAAACGGGAATCCACGGGAGTGTCCGAACCGTCTATGTAAAGGTAAACGTTAAGCTTTCCACCGTCGATAATCTCTACTTTGAAGCGGAAATTATGATATTCGTCTGTAGCATATTCGGTGGAAATATTTGCATTTTCACCGAAAACGTAAACGCCACCTTTAACAACAAATTTATACTCATAATTATTGGTACTGCCCGCATTGAAATAAACTCTCAGGGTTCTTCCCTTTGTATTATCTGCCGCGGCCATATGATCTACCTTGATATCAAACGAGAATTCGTAAGCGGTTGCTGCCTCTGCATTTACACCTGAAGTTTTGGAATTAAAAACGTGCATTGCTGCCATTCCTGCCGAGCTGCCTGTACTTGTCAAGGAAGTTTTTAGAATGGTAGAAGATCTGCCGTATACGGTATCCTGCGCTATGGAAGCACTATATCCCTTATCACCATCTAAGATACTTTTTGCGGGCAGCTCACCACCCACGGTATAAGACTCGAAATCAAGAGTTCCTGCCTTATATGTCTTAAACTCGCCACAGTAAATTTCGGTTCTTGCCTTTACCGTAAAGGATTCGCCCGAAGCAATTGTTTCTCTGCCAAGCTCGTTGCCCGCCTCATCGTACGTAACAACCGTCCATTCGCCAACGGTGCCGCCCACTGCAATGGGTGAAAGAACCGTATCTATGGGATATATGCCTTGAGCATAATCATTTATCGCTCCGCCGTCATTAACTCTGACAAGTCTGTAATCAGAAACGGGGGTTTCGGTAACATTAGGAGTAAGAATTATCAGCGCATTGTCGCCCATGTTGATTACGGAGTTATAGAAGTTTTTCTGTGCTGCCGTGCAGTCGGTGGCTGCAAGTCTATCATAGAGGTACTCGGCTACTGAATATCTCATAACTGCGCTCTCGTTACCTTCACCGTCGATGGCCTTTACGTAATATTGCTTCGTCATATCAACGGCAGCCGTACCCTTGGTTGTAATAATGTACGAATCATATGCAAGGTTACCCTCAGCGGCGGAAATCTCGGTAGATGTAAAGGTTTCTACGGGTGTAGAATTCACCGTGGGTTTTTCTTCATAAAGCTCAAGATCAACTTTGCCGCCCTTTACCGTATCCGCTTTAATGGCATACATAAGAGCAAAATCGCCCTGATATCTTACGTTTTGTGAAATTATTTCGGGTTTTGTTTCGGTGGTTTCTGCACTAACACTCATAGCAAAGGCTGTGCCTATTACACAAGCAAGCGCGATAACCAAAAGAAATATTTTAGCAAGTTTAGTGTTTTTCATTTTTTGTTCCTTTCAAATAACGATTTTTTAATTTTATGAACTGGATTTTCCAATCGGGCACTATGCCCATCCGTTGGGGTCGTATTCGCGATACTCGTCCTCGCCTGATGTTGTTATAATGTCATTGCGTTCCAGAGTGACAAGCTCTATGCTCGCCATCACATATTTTTCTTTTTTCTTCAACAATACCCACTCCTTTCATCTGGATTTTTCATTTTATTCTTATTCGATTTCACAGTTTTTATTTTTACACCCATCCGTTGATATCAACCAGATATTTGTCATCCTCGTGACCGTTAGGGAATTTATCTTCCGAAGGCAACGTCGGAGATGGATCCGGAGTAAGATTTAACTGCCACACCATAGTATTGTCGAGATAAACATCTGCATTCGTTTCACTCAGTGTATAGAGTCTAAAGTGAGATATCTGAGACGGATAGTAGTAAACGCCCTTGTCTACCGGTGAATATCCCGAAGCTATTGGTACTTTTACATCTCCGATGTATACTCGGTATAACAGATCCATTTGCCCATCCGAGTTATAATCTATACGCGGATTCATAAACTCAAGCTTAATGTGCAGCCACTCACCGCATTTGCCAATCGTTCTTTCGGAGATATCGTTTGAAGCAAGCGTGACCATGCCGTCCGACTTCGCGGTAACGATAAGTCTTACCCCTGCGTTGCCACCCGCTGTTACAAGCTCCATATAGAAGGTTGCGGGGGTATCCTTTGGTTCAACCATAATATCGGTTTCTACCATAACAGCATTTGCACCGTCCAACGTTAGCGTAGGAGATATTTTGACCTGATCTATACCGCCTTTACCTGTAACGAATTTAAGTACCTTTGACACCCTTTCTTCCACGGACATATCCACTATTTTGATCGTTCCCGAGTTGGATTTTATCATCGACTGAATCTGACTTGTTATTACACCGGGCTCATAGGTTAAAACGTCTGTATCCGGAGGCAATGGTGCATCGTAATTCATAGTAAACTGTTCAAAGCAGGTGTTATCAAGATAGATTTTGCCGCTGTATTTTGAGTTTATAGCCATTCTCACTCTTGAAACAGCACCGGAATCTATAACGTTATCTCTGTAATAAGGAGTATATCCCTGCGCTACAAGAATGCCGTTTATGTAAACTCGCACCAAAATATCATACGTTCCATCATAGTTGAAGTCATATGTAGTTTTGGTATACTCCACACGCAGTTTGAACCACTCGCCCGATACAACCTCTAGCTCCTCAACAAAGTCGTTTCCCGTACCCTTAAGCTGTATTTTAGAACCATCTTTTGAAGCTTTTAGGGAGAGAAAATAAGCTTTCTTAGAGTTAGATTGGAGTTCCAGCTCGCAGGACAATGTCTCTGTTGTAGGATTAATCATCATATCCGTTTCAAAGGCTACGGCGTTATAGTTTGCTTTGCTTTTAGTCATAAGAAACGTTATGTAATCAGGAACGGTAGAATCTAACCCGGAATTTATCTCCAAAACTCTTGAAACCTCTCCCCTAACAACGCTTTCTCTGACTCTAAGTATAGATGACGCTGCGCCCAATGCAAGATTGATGCGTTTGGGAACGGAAGCCAGCGAACTCGTTTCGTAAGTCATAATTTCAGAGCTGTTATCGGTATTAAATACAGGATTTTCAGGAATTTTGAATACAGTAGCAAGAGTTTCGACAACAACATTGTCTATAGTAAACGGAGCATCGTTTATTACAGAAATATTCAAATTGTCAAAGCTTCTTGACGTTCCTTCAAACACATAGGAAACCGAGCTTGATGCAATATAATCCCCATTGGAAAACAGGTTAAAGCTCTCTTTGAACGGAGAATATTCTATAGAAAGAGTGAACGAAGTGCTTGAAACCGTACATAATGGAGTTTGATATTTGCCGTTTTCGGTATATTCATAAATTATAATCTCACTGACAGAAGGAACGAGAGCAAACGCCGCGATTGCACCTCCGTTCTCCTCGACAAAGCTGATCAACAATGCTCCCGATGATGATCTGACACCGGTAACATCAATACTTACATAACCGTAGCTTCGGACTATGGAACGGTTATTTACCGGAATGGTAATATACGCACCGTGACCTACTCCCTCAAATGAAAGCGCGCCATCAACAATATTTATGCCTTCATAAGTGAGTCCGTCAAGCGTGTCAAACGTATGTGATGTTCTATCAACGCTTGGAGCCGCTACGGAAGAATATTCGGATTTTATTCTCTCACAAATAACATTATCAATATACATAGTCGATGCTTTTTTTGCAGTAAGATTGCTTATTGAAACTTCGCCCATATAGTATTTTTTACTTCCGCTCAGCAGATTTTGGTTCAGTTTAACCGTATCTTCACCAATAGTTATGAGCATTACCGCTTCATTAAAGAAATACTGAAGCCGAACGTGTATTTCTTCACCGAGAGGTATTTTTACGTCAGGATATACCGAGCCCAAAACTCCTGAAACACTCTCTCCGAGTGCAACATACTTTCCGAGGTTGTCGTTCGATACTATAAACTGTACCGCAGCAATTCCTACACCTGTCTTGTACGCATTGAAGCTCATTTCATATATCGATCCTATCTCGCTATCGATGTCAATCATCATTGAAAAGTCAAGAACTCCGGAATTAGTCAAAGCACCTCTGTGATTAAGCGGAATGTTAAGTTTTTCGCCTCCGCTTCCTATTTTTAACAGTTTGCCGGTATCTCCGACTTCTACAACCGATGTGTTAGACTTCAGAGATTCAAAACCGTTCGGTAATGTTTCAGCGGTATTATTCTCAAATGTGTGAGTTATTCTGTTAGTCGTCGGATGATCTATATTTCGCTCAATTTCGGGATCAGTTTCTGCGAAATAGCTTTTATAATTCTGATCGGCAACTACGTTATCCAATAACAGATCGGTTGTATAGGATGAAAGCATAATAAGCGATGCCTGGGTATATCTGGATTCGGGGATTATCGCAGCATCGGTAAGTTTGCTTGCATAATAATAAAAATTATTCGTAACGGCAATACACTTTCCGTTGAAAAAGACCTTGATTCTGACACTTTCAGCGCTTCCTTGATAGTATTCAATACGAAGGTTGAACCATTCTCCGATATTGGCCGAAGCATCAATACGATGATTAAAACTATTAGTACTTTTGGTGCTCGAATTTTCTGTAAGGTTTATTTTATTCCCTTCGCGAACAAGAGATATCATATAGACACTCGGTTCAAGCATAATGTGTGCAAAATTACCGATTGATGTTGATTCCAACACACACATATCAAATTCAAGCACGCTGCACAAAGCGTTCTTTGTCGAAGATTGGACGCTTATACTGATTTTATCATCTCCGGCAGTTGTTAAAGGAGAAGAAACTTTTAAAACATTTCCATTTTTTGATGAATCAACTACGGCTAATCCTCCGGAAACAAATGTTGAATTTATATCACTCGATTCTGATCCTACATCATCTCCTTCAAAATCTATCGGATCCGCAAAAACAATTTCATTTTTTATAATGACACCCATATCAAGCAGTGTTTCGTGGAACACCATTCTTTCGGATGTTGTAAACAACGGAACACTTCCCATTCCAAGAACGTTAAATATGCTGAGCCACAAATTCTTGGTTGCAGCAATTGTAGCATTAACATCTCCCTCGTCGCAATTTCCCAGTGCAATAGGCATACCATAGGATTCAGACGGACTTGCCGTTCTGGATGAACTGAACGATCCATCGCTCTTTGCAAATTGTGCTAGATTATTTAAGGTAAAGTCCAACAAATACGGTGTATTGACATATAAGCTATGTATAACCGAGGAACCTTCATATGTATTATTGTTCAAATTTGTTGCAACAGAGGAAAGTAAAATCCAAATATCTGACATCTCAGAAATATCTTCAAAATTACCGTCAATTGTCTTCGTATAATCAACAATTGTTTTTATCAAAAGAGAAGGACGCGAGATGTTTAGATTTAAGCGGTTATATATCTTCACTATCTTTTGCGTGTTTTGCACAGATTCCGATGTGATTTCAACACCCTTTTTTTGCCAAAGGGCATTTGCTTTGTTTTGGTTTTCGTTCAACCACTGTGCACAGATTTCAGAGAGTGAATAGTCGGCACCGTTCTCGCGCAGTTGTTTGTCTATCGCAACGATTTGCTCCATCTGCGAAATCAGCGTGTCACAAACCTTGCTTGTATTTCCAAGGATATCCAAGCCGCTCAAATACGCTTCAAAATCAGCCTTGCTTCTTAAGTAACCGGGAACAAATATATCATTGCTTTCGATTGACGAAACCATCTTACTGACACTTAATGTCATTGTTCGGTTAAGCGGATATGTTAAAGCCGATACAGGCACCACATCCATCTCGCCCAATCTACCGTTTGGAGTATCGTATTTGGGCAATGCACCAAAACTATCAAGTATTTCAAGTGCATTCAACAAATCTCGTTCTCGACGTAGCGATTTCTCATCTGTCAATTCTCGCGACCATTGAGGATGATAAAAATATCCATTGTCGGAAGCTTGCATATCATTTGCAAAGCTTACGAATTTACTTGTAATATCTTCGCCAAAGAAGTCGATGAGAGTTCCCTCATAACCTATAAGTATGGATTCTACAATTCCTAATGCTTGAGCCGTTGATTCTAAATCCGGCAAATATCCAATGTTGTTTCTGGCTGAATTTGAAAAATAGAATCCACCTGTTTCAGGATCATAAAGATTTGCAAGCCAAGCAACGGTTTTTTTCGAATCTCCATATATAGCTTTCAGATCCTTCAATGAATTTATTATCTGGTTTGAAAGCATCGGACTATCAACCAATTTGTCGAGGAGCTGTTCATTCTTTATCTCCCATAGTAAGCCTACCATAGCTTCGTCTCTGGCCGCCTGCCACTCAATAGCGTCAAAGACTTCGTAATACAATACACCGTGCTTTAACATAACAGAAGTTTCGACTATAAACTTGTCTACAAAGCACTCAATCGCAGCGATAAGTGCTGAATGAACACCAAGTTTCGGATCGTCAAAAGCGATTGCAATCGACTGACCATCTGAATAGATTAGATAAGCAACCTCGCCTTCATTCTTTTCTATAAGTTCCAAATGTCGGTAAGCTTTTTGAGACAGTTCACAATTAATCTTTCCAACGAGTATTCCTCCGGATCCCCCCGTTGATGACTTCAAAACAGTAATTTCCTTGCCGTAAGACTTTAGATATGCAGATTTGATACTATTCACGTAGCTCTCGTCGATATCCTCTGCCAACACCATAGTACCGGCATCGGGGTTAACAGGAATTTGCATGTCTTCATCGCCTTCGGGCAAATCGGCTTTACAAGATACGATTCCACAAGTCAGCAAAATTATAAGTATAGCAAAAAACAACTTTTTAACCAAAACACTCATATGCTATTTCCTTTCTGCTTAATCAAGATGAAACATCTGAGCAAGATCAACTGAAACAGGGCTTTCATCGAAATTGGTCTCCATAATATCTGCCATAAAATGCCACCAGCGTTTGCATATTTCGGTATCGGCAGATAAAGCCCAGCGCTCATCACTTTCAATTTCTATATATCCGAAAAGTGTGTTTGTTTCTCTATCCAGAAAAATAGAATAGTTTTTGCCGCCGTATTCGTGTATCATATCGCGCATTTCGGGCCATAGCTCGTTATGGCGGCGCTGATATTCTTTCTCCTTTCCCGGAAAAAGCTTCATCTTAAAACCTTTTATCATGTCTTTCCTCGTTTCTCATTTGTATTTTTACAACACTAGTATTATCATTAATAAAAAAGCCACTACACTGAGCGCAAAGCACACCCTATGTAATGGCAAAATCGGTAATTGGCGCAAGAAAAGTCCGCGGCGGTAACGAACACCGTAGGTTTATCTAACAAATTATATCCCATGTTTTTCATAACGCAGACTCCTTTTTGGGAATTTTTTATATTTTTTTGATTTTTTTCTGTTGCTTTCTGTAACAATTATACCATTACGCCTAATAAATGTAAATGAACAGAAATGGCATATTTTTGAACGATACTCTCATTTCGTGTTGACAGACATGAGCCTGAGTGCTATAATTATTCCAGAGGCATAAAGTTTTTTCAAAAAAGCGAAAAGAGGACACCACTCATGAAAAATATAGATTTCAATGATTTTTCTTTTGAAAAGTATCATATTTCAAACGTTTCTGTCATTAGGCAAAAAAATTCCTGGTCTTTTATGTCAACGAAGAACGGTAGATTATATAACGGATTTCTGGTTATTGTTGACGGAAAGTGTACTTACAAATGGGCAGCTAACGAGGAATTTTTATCTGCCGGAAGTATCATCTATCTCCCGAAGGGCTCAAAGCATACGGTTACCGCACCTGAAAAAACTCTTGATTTTTACAGGATAAGCTTTACGGTTTTTGAGAACAAAACAGGCGAAGAAATTGTATTTTCCGACTGTCCGATGGTTATAACCCACAGAACCAGTGCAGATATTCACGAGATATGCGAAAAGCTATCCCGTATGACGTTTCGTCTGAGCACAGATTTTAACACTATGTCGCTTTTATGTGATCTTATAAACTACTGCTTCTCCGCCTTAAACGATAACAATGCCCTAGGCATTGACAGCGCTATAAATTATATAAACCATCACTTCACCAACGAAATAAGTCTTTCCGAGCTCGCGGACATGTGTTTCATGAGCCAGTCACATCTTTTCCGTCTCTTCAAGAAAAGACTCGGTATGACCCCGATAGATTACAAAAACCACCTAAGAATAAAAAAAGCAAAGAAATTATTGTGTGATCCACAGTGCAGTATAGGTGAAATCGCTGATATTCTCGGCTTTGAAAACGCATGCTACTTTACACGTGTGTTCAAAAAACACTCAGGTATCTCTCCTACGGAATACCGAAAGCAAAAGCTTGCTGGGCAGGCTGTCCCCGATCAATTGAAAACAACCAAATAAAAATCCGTTTTCCGTAAACTTTTCGCCCTGTCGAATCGTATATAGCTACAGCTTTTGTTGTTTAAAGGTACGAAACATTGTGTATTATTTTATATTCGTGATTTCCGAGTAGCATTTTTATATTCGGTTTGCTCATTATGTATTTGAGCAACGTAATGCCGTCGGGATTGCGGTCAATGACATTTCCGAGAATATAAAGCGTGTCGTTTTTAGCCAACTGTATTTGCTTTAATACATCATCAAAACGGTCTTTTCTTCCGTGAATATCCGACATTATGTAAACCATAATTAGCTTTTAACCTCTTTTCTTGCTCTCATTCCAAACATAATTAGTGAAATGCTCCCAGTTTATATGGAGCTGTTGATTCACGTCTATCTTGCGCCATTTTTTAAGTTTCACCTCGAAATCATCAAGCGCGTTTTCTCCCGATTCAATGCGTTTGTGGTATTCGTCTGCAATCCTTTTAAATTCTTCAGCATTTATGAGTATGGGAGATCGATAGTAGAAAAGCTCCCATTCAACTTTCGAGCCGAAGTGAAACCATGATATGCAATCGAGTTTATATAAAAATTGCTTTTTGTCGTATTTTTGCTTCATTATTTCTTCCACGTCAAGTCTAAATCCAATGTCATCAAAAACATTGAATAGCTTTAATTTTCCGGTTTCATAATCTTCAAACACTACGTTCCATTTCATTTTTATTTTTCCTTTTTACTTCGATAAACTGTTTTGCACACGGCTTTTGTTATTTCGTATACTAAGTATACTAACCGTTTTTCGGATTCGTTGAGCTTTACTGTTAACTCCGAAAATTCTGTATTATAATCGCTCTCTTGGTTTATCTGATTTCCCACGAGTAAATCATTTAGCGTGATGTTCAATGCGCGGCAGATGGAGAGAAGAGTTTCTAAACTCGCTCGCTTCTTGCCGGTTTCTATAAGGCTTATAAATCCGGGTGTCAGCTCAACCATTTCTGCGAGTTGTTCTTGAGTTAGACTCCTTTGCTGCCGCCAAAATTTAATTTGTTCTCCGATTAAAACGTAATCTGTTTTCACGGATTTTCTCCTTCCTTTAGAGGTCACCCACACAATACTCTAACCGACAGAAAAAGTCCAGCGAAAACTCGTTTTGTTATCAATAAAGTAACATTTTTCTTTGAATTATACCAGAAATTCCGAATAATACAATAGACCATCGGTAAGGATTTTTACCAATGGTCGGGATTTCTAAAAATATTCTTTCTCTTTGGCTTAAGCGGTAAAATATTTATCTTCTTGATGTATGTAACCTGCAAAAACAAGAAAAAATGCTTTTTAGATATTGACTTTAGAAACAAAGTGTTATTAACAATCTATTTGAATGTGTAGTGCATTTGTCAAGATGCATCCATTGCTCAAAGGAGATTACACTGCGTTTTTGCCCATACTTGTCGAAAATTACACTGCGTTTTTTCTATTATTTCGCGTTTTTTATATTGCGTTTTTTCTTTTTCTGTGTTATAATGTATCTGGGAGGAGGAATAAACCATGATTTTCAAACGAAAAATATATGAGAAGCTGCTTGAATGGAAGAAGACTGCCAGAGGAGAAAAAGCTCTCCTAATTGAAGGCGCGCGACGCATTGGGAAATCCACGATCGTAGAAGAATTCGCAAAAAATGAATATAGAAGTTATATCCTTATCGACTTTAACGATGCGAGCAATGTAGTGTTTGATGCATTTGACAAGTATCTTGGAGATCTTGACACCTTCTTTATGATTTTATCCACGGAATACGGGGAGCAGCTGTATCCGGGAGAATCACTCATTATATTTGATGAAGTGCAAAAATTCCCCAAGGCAAGACAATCCATCAAAAAACTCGTCAAGGATGGAAGATACGATTATATAGAAACGGGTTCACTGATTTCGATTCAAGAAAACGTAAAGGATATAACCATTCCTTCAGAAGAAAGAGCAATAAAAATGTATCCTCTCGATTTTGAGGAATTTTGCTGGGCATTTGGCGAAGATATGCTAATCGCATATATCAAAAAATGCTTTGAGGAATTAAAACCGCTCGAGGATGATTTTCACCATAAAGCAATGTTGCTTTTCAAGCAATATATGTTAATTGGAGGAATGCCTAAGAGTGTTTCGGCTTATCTCGAAAACAATCGTAGCTTCATAGCTGCCGATGCAGAAAAGAGAGATATTCTCACCCTTTATAGAAATGACATTGGGAAGGCAGACGTTAAATATCGCTCGAGAATTTCTTCTATATTTGAGCAAATTCCGGCATTTCTTTCCTTGCACGAAAAACGGGTTCGTCTTTCAAACATCGAAAGCAACGCTAGTTATCCTATGTACCAGGATACATTCTTTTGGCTCAGCAATTCTATGATTACAAATGAGTGCTTCAACTGCAACGATCCTAACGTAGGATTATCACTGAATGAAGACAGAACATTCATAAAATGTTACATGGGCGATACTGGATTACTTGTTAGTCATGCTTTTACAGAAACAGAAATTGCCGAAGGCGAGCTTTATAAACAAATCCTTCATGATAACCTCTCCATTAACGAAGGAATGTTGTTTGAAAATGCTATTGCCCAGTGCCTTGTAGCAAAAGGATATAAGCTATTCTTCTACACACACTACAATGAAGAAAAACATCGCAATGATATTGAGATAGATTTCTTGATTTCCAATGGCAGTGTTACTAAACCTAAGATTTTTCCAATAGAGGTTAAATCCAGCAAACGCTACAAAACCGAATCTCTCGAGAAATTTGTTTCTCAGTATAGGAGACGCATAGGAAAAGCTTATATTATCCATCCCAAGAATCTTTCTGTTAAGGGCGACATCGTATGTATTCCTTCATACATGACTATGTGCCTTTGATAAAAAATGATGCTCTCAATAAAACGGGAGCATCTTTCTTTATTTTGTGCTGACTAAATTTTGATCGGCGTGAGGCGTTTTTCATTGTCGCGAGGCTACATGATTTTCCGCGTTTGATCTTTGTTTAGAGAGACAAATATTTTTTCCCGCACAACAAACTCACTTGCAAAAAAATAATAAAAAACTTGACTTTCACCATAAAATTTGCTACAATAAATACGCTTTATATGGGTAGATCATCTTCAGTCAAATATTCGTTTTCACACTCCCAACAACGAATCGAATTGAGATTATCAATTTAAGGAGCCTTGAGACGTGTTTCTTACCACGTTTTTGCCCGATGCTTTTGACCGGCAAACTCTGACCCTAACCGAAAATCGGACTGTACGGAAACAACGGAAAATTTGTTCCCATACGGTCAGAACAGCGGAATATACGGAATATTTGCAACCTAAAGTTTACATTTATCGCTCGAGGGTCGCTTGGGGTGGTAGAGGCCGCAAGTTCAAGTCTTGTCACTCAGACCAAAAAGGAGATTCGTCAGAATCTCCTTTTTTCTTTGTTTTTCGCCCGAAATCTCGTGTTTTCTCCCATTTTTCAGTGGATTACCGCCCCAACACATCAGCAAAATCCGACCACATCAAACCTCAAAAAAGCCATTTGACCACATGTTTGACCCATTCGCTGACCACATGGGGGTTTTTGAGACTTTTATGTGAAAAAATCGAAACAAATAGGCTTGTTCTTCCCTGCTTTGAGGGTTGAACAAGCCCATTTTTCCCCTTTGACTACATGTTTGACCACTTGCGGAGATTTTTGCCTTATTTTCGGCTAATTTTTGATAGTTTTAAGGAGGTAAGCGCGAGATGCGATTACCACATTTTGTTTACTGCGATGCAATTTCAAACTTGCATATATATTGATTCATTAGTTAATATATACTAATCATTTATAAATTCCTCAATAACTCTGCTCAAATAATATGGATACCCTTCTTTGTAGTACGGACCGTCCCAATTTTTCCTCATTTGTAGTAAGTATGAATATGCATTGTTTTTATCTAAATTCTTTTTTGCTTTTAGATAATTTCTAATACTTGTTACTACTCCAATTCCAACTCCCGCCCCAGAGAGCAAACTTATACTTTGATTGTTGACATTGGTAATTTTATTTATAACTTCCGTAGCAACTGGGACAGTAATCGAGAACACACCAGTAAGCGCGTCATATTTCAAGTCTCTGATAGTACCTTTATATTCATTAATAGCTCGATCTATGTCTGTAGACATATCATGAATCATATCCTGAACTATTTTGGGATCGGTACATTTTGCAATATTATTGGCATATGAATTAAAAGAATTAACAAAATTTTGCCTTTCTAATTTTCTTTTCTCCCTAAATTCAAGTAGTTCGTGAGGGGAAATTTTCGTGTAATGAATCGGTAAAAATTCTCGAACCATAATTGTAGCCAATTGATATTGAAAATCCTCATTGCGTGGATAATCATTTATTTGTCCATCATAATCATAAAAGGTGGAACATGCCCAAGCGGCAGACGAATCTGATATTAAATGCAATTGATTCATCTCAGCCATTTTATTTGCTAAGTATGTCATGTATTGAGATTCAAAATCTGTAGGAACAAAAAACCATTCCTTATCAATACTTTTGCCACCAGCTGCTATTATCATATCATGTAGAGTAACATCTACTTTGCCCTTGTGTATTCGCCGATAGTCATCGCTCATTCCCGATAATGCAGAAGCAAACCAGTCTCCAGACGAAAGTTTGTCGTTAAATTCATCAGCAATTAGTTTTGCATATCTATCTGGAGACAAATAAATTCCAATTTCTCCACTCTCAACAAGTTCTCTAATATTAGATGAATCATGTGGAGTATAACTTTCCGGAACTATTCGATAAATCCTGTCCCAAATTAAAGATGCTGAATATAGCCAATCATAGTTTTGAAATTCTATAGTAGGATAATATAATGCATAATTATGTTTCATTTGAACTTATCTCCTTCTTTATTTGAACATCTTCAATTCAACAATTTTAATCCTGCAATCTCCGCTAAATGCTTAGTCATGCTATATTTTCGCGGTCTATCAACCATTTTATCACTCCAACTATAACAACATGTTGCAGTTTTATTTTCAGGCCATACTTGTGCAAGAACTCCGGTTCGTAATGCGTTGCTTAGCACACCTTGATTTCGCCATTTCCTTAAAACAAGCCAATGAAAATCAAACGTTCCGCATCTTAATATAATTCCCTGCTTTTCAATTCCATTAGCAATAATCAAGAACTCATATTCATCAGTAGAATACATGTATGTACCATCACCTCTGCTAACACGACTTCTAATCAATTTCTTTATATAAAAAATGTAACCTTCTATTATAGGGTGACAATCCAGCAAGTCAATATCCTTTAATACTTTCTCTAATTGCTCGTCAGTCATAATTTCCTCTCCAATGTTCTGCTCAACACTCCACTGCGATTTTTATGACTCCGTCTCGTTTGTTTTCAAACAGCTCATACGCCTCGTCGATCTTTGCGAGCGGATAGGTATGCGTGATCAGCGACTCGGTATCGAGCTTACCGTCGGCAATGAGCTTCAGCGTTTCCTCGCAGTCGCAACCGTCAACGCCGCCGGTCTTGAAGGTCAGATTTTTGCCGTACATATCGGGCAGAGGCAGAGTCTGCGCCTTGTCGTAAAGCGCCACCACCGTAACGATGGCATTAGGACGAGCGCACTGCCATGCAAGCTCAAAGGTATTTTCTGCTCCCGCGACCTCAAGCACCACGTCCGCACCATCGTGATCGCTATGCTCACGAACGAAATCAAGGCATTTTTCAGGTGTTGTCGTCAGCACGTCGGGATAGTGTTCGTTCACAAACTTGATGCGGTTCTCGTCCTTCTCGCACATGATAATGCGCTTGGGATTCTTCAGCATCACGCACAGGAGCGTACAGATTCCTGTGGGGCCTGCTCCGATGATAAGAACCGTATCGTCATCACGAATCTCGGAGATCTTCGCCGCCCAATATCCCGTGGCAAGAACATCTCCAACGAGCAAAGCTTGTCTGTCGGTCACGCTATCGGGAATCTTGTTCAGCCCCTGATCCGCAAACGGCACACGAACGTACTCGGCTTGTCCGCCATCAATACGGCAACCAAGAGCCCAACCGCCATTCTTGTCGGTGCAGTTGTTGACGAACCCTTTCTTGCAGAAGAAACACTCGCCGCAGAAGGTCTCAACGTTGACCGTAACTCTGTCGCCGGGCTTCACGTGCGTAACCGCAGAGCCTACTGCTTCCACGATTCCGACCATCTCGTGACCGACCGTAATTCCTTCCACTGCCCTCGGTACGCTACCGTGTTTAATGTGCAAGTCGCTTGAGCAAATGCTTGCAAGAGTCACCTTGACGATAGCATCCCTCTCGTGCAGTATAGTAGGCTTCGGTTTCTCAACCAAGCCAAATTTTCCTTTTGATATGTATGTATAAGTTAGCATAAATTATCTTCCGTATTTCTCAAACATTTCGTCAACGCGTGCCTTGGTAAACAGCCATTCATTTGGAATCCTATCAACAGTTCCATGCGCTTGTGCAGTAGGCCCCCATGTGTGATTTTCATATAGCACGGTATCTCCACGACCACCAGCCTCGCGATACAAAACATCAGCTATTTCTTCGGGTGTTGCTAAGTACATTCTTGGCATCTGAGTTTCATCCACATTTTTAAACTGCACCAAGCAGAATATGGTTTTCTTATGATGTTTATTCAACCATTCTCGAACAGCTTCATGATACGTATTTCCTTTTTTGAAACCTTGTGTCAATCCCCAGCCACCGTCTTTGCTTCCTTTGACCGATATTTTGAGCATCTTCCCTTCGGATTCAGCAATCAAATCATACTCAGGTTGATTTGCTCCGTACTGTACGGACACATAGTACGCATATCTTGCAAATTGAGCCGCCGCTATCGCTTCAGCTGCAACACCTACATGCCAAGAGTTCATTTTGCACTCTCCTTTTTGAGTTTTTTCTAGTATGATTATATCACAAATCTTGTCTGTTTTCAACCTTATATTATGTGAAAGAAGCGGCAGTTTTCTCTGCCGCCTTTTCTTTGATTAAAGTGGTAAAATATTTTTACCGCTACGCTATGTCGTATTCCGCTTTCATTTTTATTATAAGCTCTTCGAGCTTTGCTTCGCATTCTGATTCCGTGGGGGCGTAGACGTTCCTTGAGATTCGCTTTCCGTTAACGGTTGGGGTATATCTTCCCTGCCAGCAGTTCTTGCTGAGCTGCTTGACGTAACCTTTTCCGGGCTTGCGCTTCTTGCCTTTGTATGGCTCGAAGGTGGGTACCGTTGGCTTTTCGGGCTTGTCGCGGTCAACGTCGTCGACTCCCACAGACTCCGGTGCCCCCATAGCGGAGCTTAATGCTCTGTTTATGGTCTTTGCCGCACTTTTCATCCCCTCGTCTGTGACGTGGGAATACACGTTCAAGGTCGTTTCTACCGATTCGTGGCCTATGACACTTGCCAGAGTTTTTATGTCCATTCCGTATCTCAGCGACTGAGTTGCGAAGGTGTGCCTAAGAGCATGGAACGGCACGTGCTTGCAATCTGCTCGCTCCAGTATCTTCGCAAGGCTCTTTCGACATGCAGATGGATCTCTCGGAACGTCCTCGTCCTTGACGGGTGATGGGAAGAGCCACTTCGAGTTTGCCCTCTGCTTATACTCCCGAAGAACCTCTACAAGGGGTTCGGGGAGAACCAGTGTTCTGTTAGCTGCTTTAGTCTTTGGTGTAGTTATATGCAAAGTTTTGTTAGCATATCTCACTTGTTTGCACACTCTTAGCTCTTTCTTTTTGAAGTCTATGTCATCCCATTGAAGTGCTAACAGCTCGCCTCTTCTAAGCCCTGTTGAGATGTCGAGGAGGAACATTTCATAGAATCCGTCTTCCCTTGCCTGGATGAGAAGTCTCTGCATTTCCTCGGGGGTCAGCACCTCGATTTCGGTGTTCTTTTTCGGAGGAAGCGTACAGTGATCGCCGGGATTTTTTCTTATGAGTCCTTCGTTTTTAGCTTTTTCAAGGGCCGCCCGACAGTGCGCGTGAATGCTTCTTACGGTAGAGTTTGCGATGCCGTCACCGTAGATTTCTTCATGGGCAAGTCTGCCGTTCTTTTTGAGGTCTGCGTAGAACTTGTCCAGTGTTCCGGTTGTCATCTTGCTCAGCGGTATTTTACCTATCTTAGGAATTATCTGCTTGTATATTCTTGCTTCATAGGTGGCTTGTGTATGCTCCTTGAGGGTAGACTTCATGTAGTTCTGATACCAAATATCCATCCACGCACCGAACTCCATATCCGACGATATTGCTTCCTTTTCCGAGCCGATTTCCGCTTTCAAGGCGATCAGCTTTTTCTCGCATTCGGCTTTGGTTTTGCCGAGGACGCTCTTAGTTTTGGGGAGTCCTTTTACGTCATAACCGATGACTATTCTGCCTTCCCATCTGCCGTCCTTTCGCTCTCTTACAGTGCCATCGCCCGATTTTCTTTTCTTATCCTTGCTCATATTTTTCCTCCATTTCCGTCTCCGAAAGCTCCCAAGGCTTCAGCTCCTTTCCGAAGGTGTCGGTTATAAAATTGCTGACGATACCCGCCGCGCGCTTTTGCATATCGGTGGTTACGTGGGTGTATGCGTCCAGTGTGAAGCTGGGCTTTGTGTGACCGAGGAGCCCTGCAAGTGTTCTCGGATCGATTCCGCTTGCCGCTGCGTGGGTTGCAAACGTGTGCCTGAGATCGTGGAATCTCATGTCGGGAAGATCTGCTTCTGCGAGAACATCTTTCAGCTTTGTGTATGCGCTGCCGGGGTCTATCGGCATTGTAGGGTCGAGAGATTTGTGGAATATCCACTCGGAAAAGGAACTCTTTTTTCGCTCTGTGAGCATCTCTTTTACACTAGCGGGGAGCACGATTTTTCGATTGCCCTCGTTGGTTTTCGTCTCGCCTGCATAGAGCTTTCCGCCCACGTATCTGATGGTTCTTTGCACGTGGAGGACTCCGTTTTTCTCATCGATATCCGACCACTTGAGCCCGCAGATCTCGCCTCGCCTGAGCCCTGTTAACAGCTCCATAAAGAAGAAGTCACGCCACTGAATATCGCCCTCAACCGTCTCCATGAATTTCTCGATCTGCGACTCAACTAGCACCGTTTTTTCGGTCTTTTCTAACCTCGGAATAGTAGTTCCGTCGGTGGGATTTACAGGTATCAATCCCTCTCGCACAGCAGCTTCAAGAGCCTCGTGGAGCATCATATGTACCGAGCGAACCATTGCGTTTGAAAGCTCTTTACCCATCTTCTCCGTGACGTTGATTCTGCCCTCCTGCTTCAGCAAAATGTACATCCTTTGAATGTCGTTACTCGTTATTTGAGTGAGTCTTTTTTTGCCGAGATGAGGCTTTATATAGCTTTCGGAATATCGCTTGTAACCCGTCATAGTTGACTCGCGGATGATTCCTCTTTTGTGCTCATCGAGCCATTTATCCAGCCACTCGGAAAGTGTCATAAGACTTTCCTCGGTGAGATTCATTCCCGCGTAGTATTCTCTCGCCTTGGTGAATTTCGAGTACATTTCCTTTTGCGTTTTTCCGAACACGGATTTGTACATTGGCTTGCCGTCTTGCTTGTGTCCGATGACGATTCTGCCCTCCCACCGTCCGTCGCTTCTCTTTCTGATCGAGCCGTCACCGTTTGGTCTTCTACTCATTTATTCACCGTCCTTTTCAGAAAATTGTCTTTAGAATTCTTACCGTGTATCTGCTGTTTTTAGTTATCAATACGAGTGTATCTTCGTCGGCAAAACTCAGCGTTCCGATACCGGTTTTGATCCAGTTTTGGGCTTTGTCATAGAGCAATGCGAAGTGACTTCCGACCTCACGCCGCTCACTTTCGTAGAGCTCTATTACACTTAAAATTCTTTCGTACTTCTTTCGCCAAGCCCATTCGTCATAGTCTTTTTCGGGGTTGATTTTCTCTACCGACAGTATCATGCCTATTCCTACTTTGATTAATTTCGCCATGGTTTCCTCCTGTGTTTTTTTACCACAACAATACCACAGAGATCAGAGAATATCCAGCGAATCCCGAATAGTTATCAATTTGTTATCAATTAGAACACAACCGCTGCAAAAGCGTTTTTCAAAGCGCCGTTCATTTTCACGATTCTATTGAGGTTTTGGAGGTTCAAAGCGTTATCTGTGACGTCATTTCAAAATAATTAGCGTTATTCTCATTTTTTAGCGTCATTTCTCAAACCCCTTCAAAAACCTCGCCAAATCGGTCGGCACTGCCGTCCGATGTGAGTGGTGTGGCGCATAATAGCGTCACGCCTTTCTCCTGCTTTTTTTCTACCCTATTTCTTGTCCTTCGTAGCGTCGTGTTTTCCATGGGTTGCTCACATCGGTTCGAGGTTTTCACTCTTCCACGGATGTCTAAAAAACTGCTCACAATCGTTTTTCTTGCTTTGGCGTGTTCACATCCGTGCCGAGCCTCTGAACCTCTCACACGTTGCGAATTTTCGGCTTAGCTTTCGTTTTGCCGTCTCCTTTTTTTCGAATAGTTTTTTATTCTTTTTGATAGCATTATACTTTATTCAACACGCAAAATTGCGGGAAAACTGTCGAGAGTTTTTTATTTCCGGTCACCTGTGGTTTGTCTCACCGAAACCGAGCGAGAATCTTCTCTGAAAATTCGCAGGAACCACTCTCGTTTTTTCTTTGTTTAGTGACACAAAAAATCTTGCCTGCGTACCAAAAAAAGAAGAGGACGGGCTGTTTTTCTCCCATCCTCAGTGAGTTATTCCTTTGTTAATGTTTCGATTGCAATCCGCATCCCGAGCCTGAACGCATAGCAGAATATCGCCTCTTCTGCGTAGCTCGCATACTCGCTCCAACAGTCATCAAACTTCACGAAAATTTCCTTCTGCTCATCGGTCATTGTCTTCAATAAATCATCGTGATGACGAGACATATACTCTATGAGTTTTTTCATTTCTGGCGAGTTGTTTCGACTGTCATCTTGGGGAATTATGTTGCCGTACCAGAGCTCTTTTATCATGCTTTTCATCAGTTTTTCCTTTCCTCAATTGCCCTTTCAATGAGAATCAACAAATGCTCCCACGCATCTCTTAACCAGCCGTCTGGAATCGTAGCGATGGACGGAGATTTCAGTATGTGGTGCTTCATGTACTGCAGTGTAATCGCGTCAACATACCTGACGAAAATCATCACGCATTCCAGTATTTCATACGCACAAGACGGACTGCAAATCTCCGCATCTTCCATCGCACTGAGCAGAACAATCCCCAGCTCACGCTCTACCGGATATGCGTCATCAATGATTTTTTCCACAGCAGAAACGGTGACCGCATCTCCGAGCTCTTCGTCGGAAATACAGTCACCGTTCTTTTGTATTTTGTTGATTGTAATCAGCGTTTGGCGAATGAATTCTTGCTCACACCACGCCCTTCCGCCATCGGCACACGAGTCAATCTGTGCCCGTTTTGCCTTCTCATATACCGCGTTTTTTATGTGATATTTTTCCCCGCAGTATAGGTCTTCGATTTTGATTTTTTCCATTGTGTGTTACCTCCTTGTTTTTGGTAACACACACAATACCACAACCGAACCGAAAAGTCCAGGGGTTTTGAGAATCTTTTTGCCTTTATCTGCACGATTTTTCGGCATCGTTTTATCGTCACAAACCAGTTTATATTTTTATAAAATCTACTCACTTTTTTGAGCCAATCGAATGCAGAAAGTTGATGATAATATCATCTATTTTCCCAAATCCAATCGTTCCGTTCGTAGCTAAACTTTGCATTTAAAAGGACGACTCATCACCGACCTGACTCGGCTTTGAATCGTCCTCTGTTTTTGATGTTTCTTAGATGCTCTGCACTATCACGAGCTTTCATATCCAATACGCGAATTCGATAGTGCTCATGTTCTTTCCACGGCACTTTTCGAGATCTTTCATGAACGCTCGGAGCACCTTCTCACTCGCTTTCGGATACATGTTTTCAATGCTTGCAGTATCATTTGTTACCTCTTGTTGTTTGGTAACACCAGCAATACCACAAGTTTTTGAGGAAGTCCAGCATTTTTTTCAAAAAAGAAGCAGAGCGATTTAATCACTCTGCTTCAGGCTATTCGAATCGAAATGATCCGTGACCGTTGAAACACGGATCATTTTCAATTACACTTCTATACGAAATGCTCTATAGCCATAGGTTCGGGCATATATGCGTCTACCAGATTTAGTAGTAATATACGCAACAAAAATGTATCTTTTTGCTTCCATAGATTCCACCCTCCTTAAAAATGGTGAAACCTCTTGACAAAGCCAAAGAATTATGCTAAAATGATGTTACCCAATAAGCTCAACGGTATAAATCCTTGAGTTTGCAGGTGCCAGTACGGCCAGGTACTTGGCACCTGTTTTTCAAGAGGTCAGCTGAA
Source organism: Eubacteriales bacterium (assembly GCA_045636445.1). GTDB lineage: Bacteria > Bacillota > Clostridia > Oscillospirales > CAG-272 > UBA1740. The sequence goes on from JAZTXO010000050.1 coordinate 21,957, forward strand.
GAAAGTCAGCTGGCTTTTTTTATTTTATTTCCGTTTTGAAACGACGCTTTATCAGAATATCGAGCATATCGCTTATAGCCGCCAGGTCATCCTGCGTTGCATCCTTCGGTATAATAATCTGCGCAAGTTTACCGCTTTCGGTCTCATAGTTCTGCTGTATATACTCTTTTTCTTGCTTAACCTTCGGAATCGGTTCAATTTCTGATGATACCGGAGGCTGCTCTACTACAGTTTGATTAACTTGAACTAATGCTTCAGAATTTGCATTATCAGCACTCTCTGAGACGCTCTCGACAATACCGCAACTAAGAACACCGTTCACACAAGCGCCCATCTGTTCTGCATTAAGTATAAAACACTTCGCAGCAGTATCCTTAACAGTCTTAACAATTCCAAAACTCTGCATCAAAAGATTTGCCAACGAGCTTTCGTTCGGGATAGCCTTGCCGTTAAAGCGCTCTATTAACTTTGCATACAGAGGCGGAGTTTGAAAGCACTTGACCTTTATCTCGTCTTGAACATATCCGTTTATAGGATAGAGATAACTTTTAGCGAGCTCCGTTAATTCTATCACAGAACCTCCGGTGGTTTTGACAAGCCCGAACTGCCTTGCTGTACTCATTTTATAAGCAAAGGATTTTGCACTGGCGTTTTTGAGACCGTAATCCTGCGCAACGGTATCATATGTCACCTTGCCGTTGTATTTGTCAATCCTTTTTATAAACTCCTCGCACTCCTGCCATGTTACCGAGGGGTACATTGCGCTCCTCTCCTTAGCCATAGAAACATCCCTCCTTCGTAGATTGTGATTTAATTATAACACGCTCATTTCTCTTTGTCAATACCTTTTGCAAAAATTATGTCGAGAGAACTTAAAAAAACTTTCCGGTAGCTTATTCGTAAGTCATCAAACTTATAAGTTTACTTTTTTAGATAAGCACCCCATTACAATGATCCACTTCGTGTTGTATAATCTGTGCCGTCCAGCCAGTGAAGTTTTTTGTGCGCGTTTGCAT